>JAYGEF010000190.1:0-1746 GCA_046582535.1 Alphaproteobacteria bacterium | reverse complement strand
GGCGCTCTCCGGCCCCACGGCAATGCGTCCGGTCTGGTCGATATGGGCGAGCGAGCCACCGCCGGCGCCGATCTCGACCATCTCGATGACCGGAATGCGGATCGGCAGGCCGCTGCCTTTGAGAAAGCGATATATCCGGGCGACCTCGAAGCTGCGCGCGGTTTGCGGCTTGGCGTCGTCGATCAGGCAAATCTTGGCGGTGGTGCCACCCATGTCAAAGGACAGCACCCGGTCGAGGCCACTTTCGGCGGCGATGTGGCTGGCGAAGATAGCGCCCCCCGCCGGCCCGGATTCGACCAGGCGCACGGGAAAGCGGATGGCGGTCTCAAGGGTCGCGACGCCGCCACCCGACAACATAACGAACAGGGTTCCGGCAAAACCGCGTTCGCCTAGCTGGATTTCGAGCCGGGTCAAATAGCGGGCCATGAGCGGCTGCACATAGGCGTTGGCGCAGGCGGTGGAGAAGCGCTCGTACTCGCGCATTTCCGGTGACACGTCCGACGACAAGGTGATGGCGAGATCGGGCAGCCGGGCCGCCAGGATATCGCGGGTCCGCTGTTCGTGGTCCGGATTGACGAAGCTGTGCAGGAAGCCGATGGCGACACTTTCAACGGCGTCGCGCTCAAGGGCCGGAACCAACGCTTCCACGCCGGCCTCATCAAGCGGCAGCAACACCTTGCCACGGGCATCCAGGCGCTCGGCCACCACATGGCGGCGCCGGCGCGGCACCAGGGGCGGCGGCTTGTCCATGAACACGTCGTACTGCTCGAAGCGGCTTTCCGTGCCCATTTCCACGGAATCACGGAAGCCCTCGGTGGTGATCAGCGCCGTGGTCGCACCCTTGCGCTCGATCAGCGCATTGGTCGCCAGGGTGGTGCCATGGATGATGAGGTCGATATCGCCGAGGGACATTCCGGCTTTGCCGAGCACAGCGGCGACACCTTCCATAACTCCCTCCTCCGGGGACACGGTCGTCAGCACTTTGATGGTGTGGCGCCGCGCGCCGGCCTCCAAGGCGACATCGGTGAAGGTGCCGCCGATATCGACACCGAGGCGCGCCCGGGACGTTTGCGATGAAGACATGTGGAAAGACTACTTGGTAGTGGCGACGAAGACGCCATCCCAATCAGCGCCCGGTGTGTCTGCTTGGTACTCCGCAATGCGCTTGTCGTAAAGGTCGTAGAGGTTGCCGATGTCGCCATCGAGCTGGCGGCACGCTGTGGTCAGGGTGCGCGCCTCCTCCCAACGCTGCCCCCGGTAGGCCTCGAGCATGGCCGCATGACGTTCGGCCAGGGCCTGGAACTCGGGATCGTTGCAACGCGCCGGCTCACCCATCAGGGCGAAGATACGCACCGCGTCTTGCTTACCCTTCACCTTGATCAGGTCGAGTTCGATATAGGCATAGTCCGGCGCCCGGCGCCGGGTGTTCTCGCCAATCACGATATCGACCCCGTAAGTCTTCGATTGACCCTCCAGGCGCGACGCCAGATTGACGTTGTCGCCGAGCACCGAATAGTCGAAGCGCTGCTAGGAACCCATGTTGCCAACGCAGCACTCGCCCGAGTTAAGCCCGATGCCAACGTTAATAGGGATGAAGCGCTTGTCTTCCGCCTTGGCCTCGGCCTCAAGAGTGACGTTGAGTTCGGCGGTGCAATCCATCATGGCCAGGGCCGACGAGCAGGCGTGGCTGGCGTGGTCGTCGTCGAGCGGCGCGTTCCAGAACGCCATGATGCAGTCGCCCATGTA
>JAYGEF010000131.1:0-2743 GCA_046582535.1 Alphaproteobacteria bacterium | reverse complement strand
GCCGCCGGTGCCGACCACGTCCATGGCGTTGGCCGGGCCTGAAATGCGGGTCATCTTGTCGCGCATGGTCAGGGCGCCGCCGGTAATTTCCTCGACAGTTTCGCCGCGCACCCGCAGGGCCATCAGGAAGGCGGAAATCTGCACCGGGGTGGCCTCGCCGGTCATCATCAGATCAAAGGCGTCCTTGGCCTGCTCGATGCTCAGGCTCGCGCCGGTCGCCACGTGGTTGATCAGTTGTTTCATGGCGCCGCTCATGACGTGGTCCTCATGCCTGGCCCTCCGTCTTGGCGATATCGAGAAAGTTCCTCAGCAGGGCGTGGCCGTGCTCGGAGGCGATGCTCTCCGGATGGAACTGGACGCCGTGGATCGGCAGCTCGCGATGGGCGATGCCCATGATGACGCCGTCATCGGTCTCCGCCGATACCTCAAGGCAATCGGGCAGGCTGTCGCGCTCGACCACCAGGGAATGATAACGGGTCGCCGAGAACGGATTGGGCAGGCCCTTGAACAGGCCCTCGCCGTTATGGCTGATTTCGCTGAGCTTTCCGTGCATGACGTAGGGCGCCCGCACGACCTTACCGCCGAACGCCTGACCCACCGACTGATGGCCGAGACAGACGCCAAGCAGGGGCACGGCGCCGGCCGCGCGCTCGACCATCTCAAGACAAATGCCGGCGCGGTCCGGATCGCACGGCCCCGGCGATATGACCATCGCCTCGGGCGCCCGGGCCAGCACTTCATCGACGGTGACCGCATCGTTGCGCTCCACGGTAACCTCGCCGCCCAGTTCCCCGAGGAAGTGCACCAGGTTGTAGGTAAAGCTGTCGTAATTATCGATCAGGACCAACATTTCCGCCGTCTCTGGGTAATTTCTTCACGTTTTGTATCAGCAAGGATGGCGGGTTTATACCCCACCGGGGGGTGAATTGGGGGATATTTCGTTCATAAACCTTGACCTTCCAGTAACTGGAATGATTATGTTGTGTTGAACGGCGGGAAACTGCCTTCAATCGCGGAGTAATGGTCATGACTGCCTTATCGACCGAGCCCATTGCGGCGGCTGCGCTACCGCCCCACGTTGCCATGGTTACTCTTGCCGTCGAGGGGATGACCTGTGCGTCCTGTGTCGGGCGGGTGGAGAAGGCGTTGGGCCGGGCCGAGGGTGTGGCCGGGGTCAGCGTCAACCTTGCCACCGAACAGGCCGAAGTGACCTATGACCCGGCCGTTACCGATCCCGCTGCCGTGGCCGAGGCTATCGAGCGGGCGGGCTATAGAGTGCCGACCGAAACGCTTATCTTCGCCATTGAGGGCATGACCTGTGCGTCCTGCGTCTCGCGTGTCGAGCGCGCCATGGGCAAGGCGGCGGGGGTTGGCGTCGTGAGCGTAAATCTGGCTACAGAGCAGGCCCGGGTTACCGGTCTGGCCGGGGTCATGGACCGAGCGGCGGTGGTTGACCGGGTCGAGCGCGCCGGTTTTGGCGCCGCGCCCCTGGATGACCAGCCGGATGCCGAGGACCGCGACGCGGTGGCGCTCCGCAAATTGCGCCGTGAACGCAATGGTGTGCTGGCGGCGGCGGCCCTGACCGCGCCGTTGGTGGTGCAGATGGTTGGTGGGTTGCTCGGTTTGGAGTTCCGTTTGTCGCCGGTGCTGCAGATGGCCCTGGCAACGCCGGTGCAGTTCGTTCTCGGGGCGCGGTTCTATGGCCCGGCCTGGAAGGGTCTGCGTGCCGGCACCGGAAATATGGATCTGCTGGTGGCCCTGGGCACCTCGGCGGCATTCGGTCTCAGCGTCGCCCTGATGATCTGGCCGCAATACGGCGACGGCCATCTTTATTTCGAAGCGGCGGCGGTGATCATTACCCTGGTGCTGCTGGGCCGCTGGCTTGAGCACCGGGCTAAGCGTTCCACGGCGGCGGCGATGCGCGCCCTGTCGGCTTTGCGCCCATCGACCGCGCGGGTGTTACGAAATGGCGCCGAGGTTGAGGTGGTGGTGGACGCTCTGGTTCGCGGCGACGTGGTGGTTATCCGGCCCGGCGAGCGCATACCCGCCGATGGCGAGATCATTGAAGGCGACAGCGAGATAGACGAAGCACTGATTACCGGCGAGAGCATGCCGGTGGCGAAAGGCCCTGGCGATCTGGTTATCGGCGGCGCGGTCAACGGGGCGGGATTGCTGCGGGTTACGGTCACCGGGGTCGGCGCCGAGTCCATGTTGGCCGGCATCATTCGATTGGTCGAATCCGCCCAGTCCAGCAAGGCGCCGGTGCAGCGTCTGGTCGACAAGGTGGCGTCGATCTTCGTGCCGATTGTGGTGGCAATTGCGGCCGTGGCGTTCGTGGCCTGGTGGCTCAGTGGCGCCGATGCGGCGGTGGCCCTGGTCACCGCCGTTGCCGTGCTGGTTATCGCCTGCCCCTGTGCCCTCGGCCTGGCGACGCCGACGGCGATCATGGTCGGCACCGGGGCGGCGGCCAAGGCCGGAATCCTGATCAAGGACGCCGAGGCTCTGGAGCGCGCCCATAACATCAAGGTCGTTGTGTTCGACAAAACCGGCACTTTGACCGAAGGCCGGCCCAGCGTCAGCGATGTGGTCGGCCTGGCGGCGGCCGAGGCCGAGGTGGTGGCCCTGGCGGCGTCGCTTCAGGCCGGCAGCGAGCATCCCCTGGCAAAGGGTGTGCTCGATTATGCCGGGGACATGGCCCTCAAGCCGGCCGCCGATTTCGAGAGTTTGACCGGCCGTGGTATCA
>JAYGEF010000106.1:0-6409 GCA_046582535.1 Alphaproteobacteria bacterium | reverse complement strand
AACATCGGCCCGGCCAACGCGATGCTTCGAGTCGAAATGACGCCGGGGGTGATGTTCCCCGACTGGTCGGCGGTGACCTCGGAGACCGTGCGGCGCGGACTCGAAGGCATTTTCGAGCGTCAGGACACGGCCCGGCGCTGGGACGGCCTCGACGACGACGAGGACCGGGTGCGCCGCGCCATTCTTCAGCACTATCTCGAGGCCGGGTACGCGCCGTTGCCCGATGACCTGGCCAGGGCCACGGGCCTTGATGCCGGGCCCGTGGTCGAACGACTGAATCAGCGCGACATCGTCGCGCTCGATGATGCCACTCGGGCGATCACCGGCGCTTATCCCTTTACCGATCGCCACAGCGGCCACCAGGTGCATGTGGGCGCCACCACGGTCAACGCCATGTGCGCCATCGACGCCCTTGGCATCGGCGCCATGTGTGGGCGGGATGTCACCATCACCTCGACCTGCGCCCGCTGCGCGGCGCCCATTGGTGTGGTTACCAGCGACCGGGGCCGGGCACTCGAGGCGGTGTCGCCACCGGATACGGTGGTCTGGCTGGGCCTCGCCTATGAGGACGGTTGCGCCGCCAACAGCTTGTGCCGGGGGATCAATTTCTACTGTTCGGATGACCATCTCGAAGCTGAAATCCGCGGCGACATGGCTGGCCATCGGTTGTCCCTGGACGAGGCGCTGGAGGCCGGCCGGGCGATTTTTACGCCCATGCTGGCGACGGGAACCGGGTCATGAACCACAAGAAAATGTTTCGCACCGGGTTGATCGGGGCCGCCGTCTCGGCCCTGTGCTGCTTCACGCCGTTGCTCGTGGTGCTGGGCAGCGCCGTCGGCCTGTCGGCGGTCATCGGCTATCTCGATTACGTGCTGCTGCCGGCCCTGGTGGTCTTCGTCGGCATCACGGTCTATGCCCTCTACCTGCGCTCGAAAGGTGAGCAAACCCCATGACTGATGTTCAATCATACTCGACCCTCACCTGCCCCGAATGCGGCCACCGGAAAACCGAGGAAATGCCCACCAACGCCTGCCAGTTCTTCTACGACTGCGAAGGCTGCCAGGTCGTGCTCAAACCCCTTGCCGGCGACTGCTGTGTATTCTGCTCCTACGGCGATGTCGCCTGTCCGCCGGTGCAGATCAACGGCCGCTGCGGCGACAGCCCGTCGCCGGCGAGCCGAGCAAGCTGACAACAAGGAGTTCGACAAATGACGACAACCCGCACAATCGAAATTTTCAGCGCCGGCTGCCCGGTCTGCGAAGCGCTGGTCGCCCGGGTCCACGAAATCGCCTGCCGGTCCTGCGAGGTCACCGTACTCGACATGAACGATCCAGCCGTCGCCGTTCGTGCCACGAACCTCGGTATTGCCGCGCTGCCGGCTGTGGCGATCGACGGCGTTCTGGCCGACTGTTGCGCCGGGCGCGGTCCCGACGACGCCATTCTACGCGCCGCCGGCCTCGGTCAGCCGCCGAGCTGACCATCGCCGTCGCCGCCCACAAGTCGCCGGCGCGGGTCATTGTCACTCCCAGTTACTCACCGGAATACGCGTCCCTTGCCAAGGTGCTGGGCGAGGGTCGTGGGCTGGCCCCCGTGACCACCCTGATCAAGCCAGTCAAACCCGACCGGCTAAGGCGGGTGCTCGCCAACCTCGAACACGACACCGACGACACCGCCGGGAACGGCCGCAAAAGCGGTTCCGATCAACGCGGTTCGTCGGAGGCGTGCGACGATCTCAACACTGATTGCTGACGACGTGTCTGGTTAGATCGCGGCGAAGCCCCGAGCCAGATCGTCGGCGATATCTTCCACGTCCTCGAGGCCGACCGACAGCCGCAGCAAGCCCTCGCCGATGCCGACCGCTTCCCGTTCCTCGGGCTTGAGCCGCTGGTGGGTGGTGCTCGCCGGGTGGGTGATCAGGGTCTTGGTGTCGCCCAGGTTATTGGATATATCGATCATTTCCAGGGCCTTGAGGAAGCGAAACGAGGTCTCGCGGCCATTGGGCAGGGCGAAGGCGAGGACCGTGCCGCCATCGGACATTTGACGCTTTGCCAGGGCACGCTGGGGATGGCTGTCCAGACCCGGGTGGCGCACGTAGCGGACCCGGTTGTTGGTCTCCAGGCGGCGGGCGATGTCGAGGGTGTTGGCGCACATGCGCTCGAGGCGCAGGTCCAGGGTCTCGAGGCCCTTGAGCATGATCCAGGCGTTGAATGGACTGAGGCTGGGGCCGGTATGGCGCATCAGCGGCATCAACTCGTCCTTGTAATAGGCGGCGTCACCAAGAATGGCGCCGCCCAGGCAACGGCCCTGGCCGTCGATGTGCTTGGTCGCCGAGTAGACCACCACGTCGGCGCCGAGCGGCAGGCAACGCTGCAGAATCGGCGTCGCGAAAACGTTGTCGACGACGACGCGCGCGCCGGCGTCATGAGCGATGTCCGCAACTGCGGCAATGTCGATCAACTCGGTGGTCGGGTTTGCCGGGGTTTCGAAAAACACCACCTTGGTGTTGGGCCGCATGGCGGCGCGCCACTGGTCCAGGTCGGGACCGTCGACAAACGTGGTTTCGATGCCGTAGCGCGGCAGCAACTCGGCGATGATGTAGGCGCAGGAGCCGAACAGAGCCCGCGACGACACCACATGGTCGCCGGCGCGCAGCAGGCTCATCAGCGCGGTGTTGACCGCCGCCATGCCGGTGGCCGTGGCGAAGCAGGTCTCGGCGCCCTCGAGCAACGCCAGGCGGCGTTCGAACATGGCCACGGTGGGATTGCCGTAGCGCGAATAGATGAACCCGTCGTCGGTGCCCTTAAAGCGTTCGGCGGCGGTTTCCGGGCTGTCGTAGACGAAGCCGGAGTTGAGGAACAAGGCCTCGCTGGTTTCGCCGAAGTCGGTACGACGGGTGCCGCCCCGCACCATGCGGGTACGCTCCCGCCAGGTCTCTTCGCGTTGTTCGATAGTATTCGTCGCCATGGCTATCCTCCTGGAGGCGGATCGTTCAGCGGCCCGGCGACACAAAAAAAATCGCCACATCTAAACTGAGGCGATTCGCCTCCTCTTTAGCAGTACTTTTAAAGCGCCCGCAAGCTGAAGCTCAAATCGGCGCTACAAGGATAGGCACTGTAGCCGTGCCCATCCCGTTGTCAAGCGTCTGTTTAGAACAGGCCGACGATCTTGCCCTCTTCATCGACCGAGATGGAATTCGCCGCCGGCACCCGGGGCAGGCCCGGCATGGTCATGATGTCGCCGCAGACCACAACCAGGAACTCGGCCCCGGCCGAGACCCGGACTTCGCGGATCGGCACCGCGAAATCGGTCGGCGCACCCTTGAGGCTGGGGTCAGCCGAGAAGCTGTACTGGGTCTTCGCCATGCACACCGGGTAGTGGCCGAAACCGGTGTCCTGGAGATCGGCAATCTGGTCGCGCACCTTCTTGTCGGCGACCACTACGTCGGCGCCGTAGACCGACTCGGCAACAGTGGAGATTTTGTCCCACAGCGGCATGTCGTCCGGGTAGAGCAGCTTGAAGTTCGATGGCTTCTCATCGATGATGCGGACCACGCCGCGGGCCAGATCGGTGGCGCCGTCGCCGCCGCTGCCCCAATGATCCGACGAAATCGCCTCGATGCCGATCGCCTTGCAGCGTTCGATGACTGTATCGACCTCTGCCTGTGTGTCGGCGCTGAACGTGTTGATCGCGACCACCGCCGGCACGCCGAACCGTTCGATATTCTGAATATGCTTCTCCAGGTTGGCCATGCCGGCCTCGAGGGCCGCGACGTTTTCGTTTTTGAGGTCCTCCTTGGCGACGCCGCCATGCATCTTGAGCGCCCGGATGGTCGCCACCAGCACGACGCAATCGGGCTTGAGCCCGGCCTTGCGGCATTTGATGTCGAAGAACTTCTCGGCCCCAAGATCGGCGCCGAAGCCTGCCTCGGTAACCACGTAGTCGCTGAGCTTGAGCGCCGTGGTGGTTGCCAGAACCGAGTTGCAGCCGTGGGCGATGTTGGCGAACGGGCCGCCGTGAATGAACGCCGGATTATGTTCCAGCGTCTGCACCAGATTGGGCGCCAGGGCGTCCTTGAGCAGCGCCGCCATGGGCCCCTGGCCCTTGATCTGGTGGGCCCGGATCAAGGTGCGGTCGCGGGTCTGGCCGACGATGATGTTGCCCAGGCGGGTCTGCAGATCGGCGAGATCGGTGGCCAGGCAGAAGATCGCCATGACCTCGGAGGCCACGGTGATGTCGAAGCCGTCCTCGCGGGGAAAGCCGTTGCCGACACCGCCCAGGGAATTGGTGATCTGGCGCAGCGCCCGGTCGTTCATATCAAGGGCCCGGCGCCAGGTGACGCGGCGCAGGTCGAAGTCGAGGTCGTTGCCCCAGTAGATGTGATTGTCGACCAGTGCGGCGAGCAGGTTGTTGGCGGTGGTGATGGCGTGGATATCGCCGGTGAAATGGAGATTGATGTCCTCCATGGGCACGACCTGGGCGAAGCCGCCGCCGGCGGCGCCGCCCTTGACCCCGAAACACGGCCCCAGGCTGGGCTCGCGCAGGCACATCATGGCCTTTTTGCCGATGGCGTTGAGGCCGTCGCCAAGGCCGACCGAGGTGGTGGTCTTGCCCTCGCCGGCGGGGGTCGGGGTGATGGCGGTGACCAGGATCAGCTTGCCGTCGGGCTTACCGGCCAGGGTCTTGATGTAGTCGAGGGATACCTTGGCCTTGTAGTGGCCGTAGGGTTCGAGATGCTCGGGCGCGATGCCAAGCTTGTCATGGGCGACATCGGCAATCGGGCGCATGGTTGCGGCCTGGGCGATTTCGATATCGGATTTGGGGTTGGCGTGTTGCGAACTCGACATGCTGTTGTGGTCTCCGGTCCGAGAATAAAAATGTCGCGGCGTGGCAGCGTATTCCTAGGTATTTGCTGTCCGGCCCGCCACCTGTTCAGGCGCCGCGACGATGGCTCCTGAGGGGGCTCAACCGGATGCGCGCGAAGGCGGCGGAAACTTAGCCTTTTGTGGGGTCGCGGGCAATCGAATTCAACGCTCAAGGCGATGACGAATTTGTCATATCCCGGGCGTTGTCGTGGGCCGCCCGAATCGCCACGGCAACCTCGTCCAGCGGCGCGTCCAGCGCGCTGTTGGGGACAATCAAGCGGTTGCGGCGAACCAGGGGACCGAGGGCCGGCCGGGGGTCGCCAGTCGCTTCAATGTGGGCGAAAAAGTCCTGGCTTTCGTCGAACTCGACATAGATCAGTGGACGCAGGCGGTTGCCGGCCATGCGGGCCCCGGCGATGAAGCGCCAGGGCACGGCCGGGATAGCCCATTCACGAAACCAGATGCCGTCACCGTCGAGCACCATGCCGGGACCGGTTGCCGCCGTTGTTCGCCGAACATAAAAGGCCATGACAGCGGCGAGAATCAACGCCACGGCGCCGATCATCTCGCCATCGGGGAGCGATGGGCCGGCGGCGGCCAAGGCGATCAATCCGCTTACTGTCAGCAGGCCGACGATGATCATGCCGTGGGTTCGCTTGCCCGGCGAGACGCCGAAGGTGACGGTTGGCGGTGGTTGTTCGGTCTCGCCGTTCATGGCGCTATCCCGCGCAGGAAAAAGGGCACCGGGCGGAATGCCCGGTGCCCCTAGGTTAAGGCATTTCGTTGGCGCGACTCTAGTCGGAGTCGCCCAACGCTTTTCTGACAGTTTCGTCATCTCCATGATTGGCCAACAGGTCGCGGTACTCGGCGTTTTCGTGCTTGACCTGCCAGACGTGCCAGGCGAGCCAAAGGACGACGGCGACCACGACCATGAGGCCTTCGGATCCGACAAACGGATAGATTACCGTGACGTCGGCGAGGTCGACGGCCCAGGTATCGATCGGTGTAGTTGACATGATCTATCTCCTGTTTCTGCTGTCCGGGACTCAGCCGTGTTCCGCGCGAACGGCGGCGGCCACGTCTTCCCGCGCTTGATCGGCTTCCTGGTTCGAATGGAAATCGAGACCAAGCAGTTCGACCTCCTTCGGAATGCGCAACAAATCCATGCTCGCGAGGATCTTAGCAAGAATCCAGGCGGGAATGAACCCGAGCACCCAGAACATGATTATGGCGCCGGCGAACTGGCCCCATGGCGTAATCGGTGCGAAGCCGTCGAAGGGCGACGATGGATGACCCCAGAGTACGAAGCCGCAGATGACCACGCCCCAGAAGCCGGCGTAGCCATGGACCGCCACGGCGCCGACCGCATCGTCGATCTTGAACTTGTTCTCGACCCAGAAGTGCATCTTGTAGGCCAGGAACGTGCCGACACCGCCGATGATCATGGCCTGGATCGGGTGATAGAGATCGTTGCCCGCCGAAGCCGTGATGATACCGGCGAGGCCACCCGAATAGGTCCAGAAGGCATCGCCCTTGGACACCATGTA
>JAYGEF010000018.1:0-8585 GCA_046582535.1 Alphaproteobacteria bacterium | reverse complement strand
TAGTCTTTGATAAGCCGGCGATAAGGCGACACCGGCACCATGACCCGCTCGAGGGGCTGGTCGTCGGTGTCGTTGATTTGCATGGCCAGCCGGTTGTCCTCGATGGCCAGATGCAGGTGATAGGGGCCGGCATCCAGGCCGTCCGGCGCGAAGCTGTTGTCTTCCAGTAAATCGAAGATGGCGACCCGGCGCTCGTGCTCGATATCGGCGCTGCGCCGCACTACGGTGTGCTCGTCCAGGGTAACGTTGGCGATACGCTGTGTCGTGACGGGCGGCTCGGTCATGGTTTCAATACCGCTCCCTGGTATCAGCCGTCGATGCGCTCGATGTCGGCGCCGCAGGCGGCGAGCTTTTCCTCAAGCCGTTCATAGCCCCGGTCGAGATGATAGATCCGGCTGACCACGGTTTCGCCTTCGGCTACGAGACCCGCCAATACCAGCGAAACCGAAGCACGCAAATCGGTCGCCATGACCGGCGCGCCAATAAGCTTCGGAACACCACGAACCAGAGCCGAGGCGCCGTGAACCGTAATGTCGGCGCCCATGCGGGTCAGCTCCGGGACATGCATGAAACGGTTCTCGAAGATCGATTCGGTGATCATGGCGGCGCCGTCGGCCACGGCCATCATGGTCATGAACTGGGCCTGCAGATCGGTGGCGAATCCGGGATAGGGCTGGGTCATGACGTTGGCGCCCCGCATGGCCCCGTTGGCGCGGCGCACCCGCACCCCACCATCAGTCGGCTCCAACAACACACCGGCCTCATCGAGTTTTTGGGCCACGGCGGTCAGGGTCTCCAGATCAGCGCCGTCGAGTACCACATCGCCGCCGGTGATGGCCGCGGCCATGGCGTAGGTCCCGGCTTCGATACGATCCGCCAGCACGGTATACGCGGCGCCATGAAGTCGCGGCACGCCGGCAATTTCCAGGCGGTCGCCACCGATGCCCTCGATTTTCGCCCCCATGGTCGCCAGGCAATGAGCGAGATCACAGACCTCGGGTTCGCGGGCGGCGTTGGTCAGCACCGTCAAGCCGTCGGCCAGGCAAGCCGCCATGAGGATGTTCTGAGTCGCCCCCACGGAAATGGTGGCGAATTGGATTTCGGCGCCCTTGAGGCCATGCGGCGCCCGGGCGACGATGTAGCCGTCGGCAAGCTCGATCTCGGCGCCCATCTGTTCCAGAGCGCTCAAATGCAGATCAACCGGCCGGTTACCGATGGCGCAGCCGCCCGGCAACGACACCTTGGCCTCACCGACGCGCGCCAACAACGGTCCCAGCACCAGCACCGAGGCGCGCATCTTGCGCACCAGGTCGTACGGCGCCGTGGTGCTGGTGATTTCGCCGGCGGTCAGTGACAACGCCCGGCCCGTGGTGCCGCCATTGGCGGCCTCGCCGTCGAGAGCAAGATCGACTCCGTGCTGACGCAATAAATTGGCCAGGGTCGTAATATCGGCCACATGAGGAAGGTTACCGAGTGTCAGGGTTTCGTCGGTAAGCAGGCTGGCGACCATCAAAGGCAGCGCCGCGTTCTTGGCACCGCCAATGGCAATGACGCCATGAAGCGGCCGACCGCCGCGAATACGAATACGTTCCATAGTGCGAGTTATACCAAGGAGCAGTGTCTGACAGGGCATATTTGTGTTGGTTTGGATCGCGCAAGTGGCGAATTTCAACAATATATAGAAAAGCAGAATATGGGCGGCGCTATCCGCTATACTTTATGAGCGAACAGAGCCTGGGGGCTAAGGAGACCGTGGTGTTCGGCATTAGCCGCGCCCGGCAACGGAGGGGACTGTCGTGAGCGCGACTGACGACACAAACGCCAAATCCATGACCATTATCGTCACCAAGGGCACTCTGGACTGGACCTACCCGCCCATGACCCTGGCGACCACGGCGGCGACCATGGATGTCAACGTCTCCATGGAGCAGCCGCTGAAGTCGGATATCAGTCTGTTCATTTGAGGCCGGCGGTCATCACAATGAGCAGCGACGAAAACTATCTGGCCCGGCAAGCATCGGAGAAGATAGCGACTGATCTGAGAGAAAAGATCCTGCGCGGTGACCTGGCGCCGGAAACCCGTCTCAGGCATCGCGAAATTGCCCGCGACTACGGCGTCAGTTTGATGCCCGCCCGCGACGCCATAAAGAAGCTGGTGCGCGACGGCTTGGCCATACGCCCGACACCCAAGACCTTCGTGGTCGCGCCCCTGTCGGCGAGCGACTTTGTCGAGGTTATGGAACTTCGTTTATTGCTGGAACCGATGGCGCTGGAACGCTCCGCCCCCCGGTTGAAGCCGGATGATCTGGCCCAGCTCAAAACCTACCTGACGATCCAGAGCGACGACTTCACAGCCCTTGAAACGGCGTCCAATCACTGGAATTTTCACCGGCTGCTCTACAGCCATATGAGGCGTCCGCGAACCCTGGAAATCATTGAACGGCTACATCTGCATCTCAATCGCTATCTGGTCCCGATCTGGTCGACCATTGGCATTCAGCCCGATTGGGCAAGCCATCATGGAACATTGATAACCCTGGTCGAGCGCGGCGAAATCACTGGCGCTGTTGACGAACTACGGCGCGATCTGGAGACGACCATGGGCCGCGTCCTGACGGAAATCACCGTATAAGTCCGTCGCCGTTCGCACCCTAGTGAAGGCGCTCCAACGTTCGTTCAAAGGCATGAACCGTCGCGGTGATGTCATCGGCCGTATGCACCACTGAACTGGCGCTATGCAGCGTATTGCTCGGGGTGATGTAGACGCCTTCCTCGCGCAACAGGTTGGCGAACCTGTTGTACTTGTCGGCATCCACATGGCGGCAGTAATCGCGGAAATCGCCTATGGAAGCGCTGTCCGTGAAGAAAAATTGAAACAGCGGGCCTTCACCCTGACATATAACCGCATGCCGGTTCTGCGCCTTGAACAACGACACCAGCGCCGCGGTAAGCGCTTCGCCATTGGTGCGTAACGCCCTGAAGCCACTATTGCCGTCCGCCGCCAAAACCCTGAGCCCGGCCAGCGATGCGGCACAGAGCGCGCGACAGGCGTTCATGGTACCGAAGTGCATGACATTTCCCCACGCCAGGCCCGACATAATCTCGGCCCTGCCGCATATGGCGGCGAGCGGGAAACCCATGCCCAAGGCTTTGCCGAATGTCACGATGTCCGGTGTCAGGCCGAAGAGCTCGGCGCAACCACCCGGGGCCGAGCGAAACCCGGTGCAGGTTTCATCGAGATAGAACAACGTGTCATGGTCGCGGCAGATTTTCTGGACCTCATGGAGATAGCCCTCTCGCGGCGGGATAATACCGATGTTCGCCATGATGCCCTCGGTCATGACACAGGCAATTTCACGGCCTTTGTCCCGCATCACCCGGCGGAAAATATCAATATCGTTCCACGGTATGACCAAGGTGTCCTCAACCGCGCCCGGTGGGATACCTGAACTGTCGACGATACCGACCGGCGAATGGGGATGCCCCAACGTGGCGATCGGTTGCGGATTGGTGGTGACCAATACGCCGTCGGCCCAGCCGTTGTAATGGCCTTCGAACTTAAGGATTTTCCGGCGCCCGGTGTAGCCCCGCGCGAGCCGAACCGCGGCCATCACCGCCTCGGTACCGGTATTGGCAAAGCGCACCTTTTCAGCCGCTGGAACCAGTTGACAGATCAGTTCGGCGAGTTCGACCTCGACCGGGTTCGACGCCGCGAAATGTGACCCTGTCGCGATGGCCGCCGACGCGGCTTCAACCACCGCCGGGTGCGCATGGCCCAGCGGCAACGCGCCGAACGCCATCATCCAGTCGATATACTCCCGCCCCTCGACATCCGTTAAGCGCGCACCACTGGCGCTTGCTATGTAAGGGGGGTACGGCTTGAAAACACGCGGGCCACGAGATGCCGAGCTCCCGCCATCGACCAGAACCACTTCCGCCCGTTTCAGCCACTCTTCTGAAGATACGGTCATACTTCTAAGCCTCTCCGGGTTTGACGCGAATCTTCGATAAGCTAGTGAAAGTGTTTTGATATATCAAAACATATTTTCAGTAGGCGCTGTGAATGCCACAAGCACGGGTGATTAACCGCCCATGCGTCAGCCTAAATGACAATATTCGTGAAGTTGCGAGCCCGAATTCCGCGGCTGATCAGCCCTTTTCGATCACATAGCGGAAAACGCCGCCATCTTCCTCGCTGGATTCCACGAGCGGGTTTCCCGTGGCCCGGCAGAACGCCTCAAAATCACGCACCGAGCCGGGATCGGTCGATAGCACCTCAAGCGTCTCGCCCACGGCCATGCCCTTGATGCTCTTGCGCGCCTTGAGAATGGGCAGCGGGCAATTCATACCTTTGGTATCGAGCGTTACAGTGGCCATGGCCGGGTTCCTTCCAAACAATAATCAATAATATACATAAATGTGAACTGCTGGAAGTGGCTTCACCTGGCCCGTGACCTCTTGCTTGAGGGCGACAATGACGACATCATCCGCCACATGAATCATTTCCCTGTCTTCCTCGAACTTCGCGACCGGCCGGTGTTGGTGGTCGGCGGCACCGCCATGGCGGCGCGGCGTTGCAAGGCCGTGGCGGCCGCCGGCGCCCGGGTCCGCGTGGTCACGCCGGCCCTGTCGCCGGCATTCGAAGACTGCCAGGGCTATAGCCATGAAGCGCGCGCGTTCCTGCCGGCCGATCTGGACGGCGTCCAGCTGGTGTTCGTGGCCACCGACGATGAGGACACGGGCATTGAGGTTTCGGCGCAGGCCCATGAGCGCGGCGTGCCGGTCAATGTTGCCGACCGCCACCATCTTTGCAGTTTCATCATGCCGTCCATCGTCGATCGCTCACCGATTGTCGTCGCTGTCTCCAGCGGCGGCGAGGCGCCGATCCTGTCACGCCTGCTACGGTCACGGCTCGAAACCTGGATTCCCAGCCGCTTCGGCCGTCTCGCCCAGTTCGCCGGCGATCGCCGTGCGCGAGTCAAGGCGGCGATCCCCGACAACACCCGACGACGGCGCTTCTGGGAAACCATCGCCGACGGCCCGGTGGCGGAATACGTCCTGGCGGGGCAGAGCGACGATGCCGGCCGGCTTCTTGAGCAGACCCTGGCCGCCGCCCGCGATGACCGCGACGCCCCCCTCACTGGCGAGGTCTATCTGGTCGGCGCCGGACCGGGCGACCCGGACCTGTTGACGTTTCGGGCGCTGCGCCTCATGCAGCAGGCCGACGTGGTGCTCCACGACCGGCTGGTCGACGACGCGGTGCTCAATCTGGTGCGGCGCGATGCCGAGCGGGTCTACGTCGGCAAGCGCCGGGGCGATCATGAACTACCCCAGGACCTTATCAGTCAAACCCTGGTGGACCTGGCGAAACAAGGCAAGCGGGTGCTGCGACTCAAGGGCGGCGACCCCTTCACCTTCGGCCGGGGCGGCGAGGAAATCGAGGCCCTGGCCAGCCACGGCATTCCGTTCCAGGTGGTGCCCGGCATTACCGCCGCCAACGGCTGCGCCGCGTACGCCGGCATTCCCTTAACGCACCGGGATCACGCCCAGGCCTGCGTCTTCGTCACCGGCCACACCAAGGACGGCAAGCTCAGCCTTAACTGGGACTCCCTGGTTCAGCCCAATCAGACCGTGGTCGTGTTCATGGGTCTGGGCGCCGTTGCCGCCATTGCCCGCGAGCTTGTCGCCCACGGCGCCGATGCTGCTATGCCGGCGGCGGTGATTGACAACGGCACGCGCGATTCGCAACAGGTGATAACCGGGACGCTTGATGATATCGCGGCGCGCGTTGAACAAGCGTCACTCGACGGCCCGGCCATTTTGGTGGTCGGAACCGTGGTCCGTCTACGGGATCAGCTTTCGTGGTTTGGAACCGAGGAACGGCAGTAGTGCCTTAGGCCGCCTTGCCCACGCTCATGGTGCCGGCGGCATCGTCGGCACAGAACAACTTGTGGAGCAGGCCAATGATCTGCTTGGTCTCTTCGCTGGATAGGCTGTAATAAATCTGCCGCGAATCGCGCCGGGTTGAGACCAGGTCATCGGCCCGCAACCGCGCCAATTGCTGGGACAGAGTCGGTTGGCGAATGCCGAGAATTTCTTCCAGCTCGCCGACGTTCTTCTCGCCAGAGGCAAGGGAGCAGAGGATCACCATCCGATTATCGTTGGCCAGCGCCTTGAGAAATTTGCAGGCACGGCCGGCATTTTCAAACATCTCGTTCGCCTGATCCATTCTATCGCCTCACGTCAACTGCGAGTGTGACCACCGGGAATTCCCCGATGTCGCCTGTGCCCGATATGTATTCTGCCAACCTTACAAAGACAAGCGGTTCAGTTTATCTTTCGCGAATATGTATATCGCAGGATGGGATATCTGTCCCCGATTCACACAGCTTCATGGATCACGACTCGGCGGCGCTATCACCCGAATTCGGCGCCTTTTCATCACGCCTCAGACGTTGCTGCTGTTTGCGGTGGCGCAAGTTCTCGCGCAAGGTCGCCGCCCGCCGACGGGCCCTTTCAGCCGCCGGGTCAGGGGGCACGGCATCAACGGCCTTTTGCGGTTGGTGTGAGGCGGGCTTGTGGGCCATAAACAGCTTTCTCCATAAGGTTAGAGCGGCTTCAGAGAATACGGAGCCATTTGACCGCGTCCCCTTAATCCGTGGTTAGGCGCGCGCCGCATGGCGATGCTAAAGCATCGGCAAAGGTGCGGAACGCGGCCACGGTTTAAGGGGGCGCGGCCTTCGGTGGCGTATAGGAGCGTTTTGGAGGGCGTCGCGGCACTTGCCCGATGTACCACATCGCGCGGCGCGCCGCTCCTACCCAAAACTCTCCTATACGCCATCAAATGACTCCGTATTCTCGGAAGACGCTCTAGCGGTATCTTGCGCGTCTGCAGGCACTGTGGCATGGTGCGCCGCGCCTCTCAAGGCAGACCCGGTTCGGTGACGAAACGGAACTTGGCGAGGAGTAATATTTGCTCTTTAAGAGATCGATTCCGAACCTATATTTGGAGAATAGTTTAGCCGCCGTAGCTCAGTGGTAGAGTGCGCCCTTGGTAAGACCACTATAATTGCCCCCCACCGGGGAAACCTGGTGGGTGTAACCGCTCAAATTCGGGGAAACCTTGTTCCAAGGCAATCCCGAGCCAAGCCCGGAAACGGGAAGGTGTAGAGACTAGACGGGCGGGGCCTAAGTCGCGAATTCGCGCCAAAGCGCGGATCAACGATAGGGTCAAGGGATAGTCCAAGCCGTGGTTCGCCGCGGTATGAAGGGCGAGGTCGAGTGTTCAATCCACTCCGGCGGCACCATTTTCCGTCGATAACAGGCCCCACCATTCAGGTGGGGCCTGTTTTCATTGATCGCCAATCTCGATTGAGGCCGGTGCCCCGGTCATTCAGTCCTTTTGCACGGCACCCAAAATATCGCGAAAATACTCGCGACGCTTGAGACCCACGCAGAGCATGCCGAACTGCGGCAGACCAATAAACAGAGTCCCCCACATAAGAACCAGAAACTCGACCTCGCCAACACCGAGCGTGACCCATACAGCGGCTGTGATACCGAAGATCAAACAAACGAAAACCCCCGCGACCGATGAAATCTTTAGTAGTTGCGTAAGTTGACTTGAGGCTTCCATTACACGTCTCCTATTCTGACACCTACCCTGAAATTCGATCGACTGGGTCCCCATCACGAGCGGAATGACGCAAGACAAACGAACCATTCCCGAAATTCTCGGGCCTATACTCAAGGGGCGCAACAAGACGTATACGCCCGCCAGCACTTTGGCCCGGAATGGTGATCCCCGCTCCCCAGAAACCGGATTCGATCCGTATCGCGGGTAGCCATATCAGGGAATACCCGAGTCGGCGACAGGGTCGTGGTGACGGGAACATTGATCGTGATGTGGATTTACGAAATCGCGGGCGGCCTATTCGCTTCGGACGACACGGCAATCGAGGCCGCGACGGCACCTATAGGTTTGCGGTCGGCGCTGGGGTAACATTTCCGCAACGTCTTTCAATTCAGCAACCCCATGGAGAAACGCCCATGCCACCGCCGACGCCGAATCAGATGAATTTTGATTTTTCCGGCCAGGGCGCTCTGGTAACCGGCGGCGGCCGGGGTATCGGCCGCGGCATCGCCGAAGCGCTGGCCGGCTGGGGCGCCCGGGTCGCGGTGACCGATATTGATGGCGATAACGCCTCCGCCACCATGGCGGCTATCGAAGCCGCCGGCGGCGCAGGCTTCCACCGTACTCTCGACGTCACCGACGCCGACGCCATGGCCGAGGTGGCGGCGGAATGTGACGACGCCTTTGGCGGCATCGACCTGTTGGTCGCCAACGCCGGTGTATTGTCGGTGATACCGGTCGTCGATCTCGACCCGGCCGAATGGCGCCGGGTGCTCGACGTCAACGCCACCGGCGTGTTCATCGCCGCCAAGGCGGCGCGGCTCATGATCGCCCGCCAGCGGCCGGCCTCAATCGTCTGCCTGGCATCGATCTCGGGCAAGGAGGGCGGCGCCGGCTTCGCCCACTACACCACATCGAAATTTGCCGTCGTCGGTCTGACCCAATGCCTGGC
>JAYGEF010000506.1:0-4518 GCA_046582535.1 Alphaproteobacteria bacterium | reverse complement strand
CCGATTTACGTCTTTGCCTCGATCCGGCGCGGCATTACGCCCGAGGTCAACGCAATCGGCACCATGGTGCTGTTTGTGTCGCTGACCTTGCTGATTATTGCCCAGGTACTACTGCGGCGCAGGGATCAGAAAAAATGACGTCGCCCGCCATTGCGCCCGCCATTGAATGTGTCTGGCCGGCCCAGTCGATCCTCGGTGAGGCGCCGCTCTGGTGCCCGAAGGAAAAAGTCGTCTATTGGGTCGATATCGAGGGCCAGACGATCTTTCGCTTCGATCCCCGGTCCGGTGACCAGCAGGTGTTTCCGCAAGCCTACCAGTTCGGCTGCATCGTCAAACGCGCCGACGGCGGGTTCATTGCCGGGACCAATGCGGGGCTGGTTCATCTCGACGCCGATCTCAAATCGCCCGACATCTTCGCCACCCCCGAGGCCGGGTTTCCCAACAACCGGTTCAACGATGGCAAAAGCGACCGCCGGGGCCGCTTCTGGGTCGGCAGCACTGATATGGATGAAACCGACCCGAATGGCGCCCTGTACCGGGTCAGCGGCACGGGCGGTGTTGCCCGCATGCTGCCCGATGTGATCGTTGCCAACGGCCTGGGCTGGAGCCCGGACGACCGCACCATGTACTTCACCGACAGTGGCCACGGCGTGATCTACGCCTTCGATTTTGACGTCGAGACCGGCGACATCGACAATCGACGGGAGTTTGTCCGGGTCGATCCCGCCGACGGCATGCCCGACGGCCTGGCCGTGGATGCCCAGGGGTTCGTCTGGGGCGCCCATTGGGGCGGCTGGCGGATTACCCGCTACGATCCGGAAGGGCGCATCGACCGGGTTATCGAAATGCCGGTGCCGCAGGTGACGAGCCTGGCGTTCGGCGGCGACAATCTGGACCAGATGTACGTGACCACGGCGCGGCTGTTACTGACCGATGATCAACTGCGGGAAGCACCCTTGTCCGGCGGCCTATTCCTGATCGATGCGGGCGTCGCCGGTCTGCCGGAGGTGCCCTACCAGAGCTGACGTCATCGACACGCCGGGCGCGACAAATTCCCCAACAATCTGTTTCGATTTGATGCGATAACCGGTTGTTGCCCTGATAGTGGAGGATCTGATGACTCGTGACCCGCGATATGACGTTCTGTTCGAGCCCGTAAAGATTGGGCCGGTTACAGCGAAAAACAGATTTTATCAGGCCCCGCACTGCAACGGCATGGGGCGGACGTTTCCGTCCAGCATGGCGGCCATGCGCGGCGTCAAGGCCGAGGGTGGTTGGGCGGTTATCTCGACCGAGCAGATCGACATTCACCCCTCCGGCGACATTACCCCCGCCACCGAGGGACGCCTGTGGTCGGACCAGGACATTCCCTATCTGGCGCGCATGTGCGACGCGGTTCACGAGCACGGCGCCCTGGCGTCAGTCGAGCTTGTTCATAATGGTAAATGGGCGCCTAATCTCTACAGCCGTGACGTTCCCCTGTTTCCAACCCACATGCCCAATCCCTGGGGAGCCCCGGTTCAGGCCCGGGCCATGGACAAGGCGGACATCAAAGATTACCGGCGCTGGCATCTCGACGCGGTAAAGCGTTCCAAACAGGCGGGCTTCGATATTGTCTGCTGTTACGCGGCGCATAATCTGTCCATGGCTGGCATGTTCATGCTGCCGCGCTATAATTTCAGAACCGACGAGTATGGCGGCAGCCTGGAAAACCGGGTCAGACTGTTCCGCGAGATCATCGAGGAGGCCAAGGACGCCGTCGGCGACACCATGGCCGTGATCGTGCGTTTTGCCACCGACGAGCTGCGCGGCGCCGAGGGCCTTGAGGCCCACAAGGAGGGTCGCGAGATCGTCGAGATGCTGGCGGAACTTCCCGACCTGTGGGACGTCAACGTGGCTGAGTGGCATAACGACAGCATCGCCAGCCGATTCTCAGAAGAGGGCCATCAGGAGCCGTTTATCGACTTCGTCAAGAAGGTCACCACCAAACCGGTGGTCACCGTGGGCCGCTATACATCACCCGATCGCATGGTCTCCATCATCAACAAGGGCATCGTCGATATGATCGGCGCGGCGCGGCCGTCCATCGCCGATCCGTTCCTGCCGAGGAAGATCGAAGAAGGCCGTATCGAGGATATCCGAGAGTGCATCGGCTGTAACATCTGCGTTGCCTGGGACATGATGCAGGCGCCCATGCGCTGTACCCAGAACCCGACCAAGGGTGAAGAGTGGCGCCGCGGCTGGCATCCGGAGCGCATTGCCCCCAAGGTCGCCGATGGCTCGGTGTTGGTCGTCGGTGCCGGACCAGCCGGATTGGAGGCGGCACTTGCCACCGGCCGTCGGGGCCACGACGTCATCCTCGCGGAAGCGAGGGACGAACTGGGCGGGCGGGTGACTCGCGAGAGCTTGCTACCAGGCCTCAGTGAATGGGGCCGGGTGCGGGATTACCGGACCTACCAGATTTCCCAGATGGCCAATGTGGAGACCTACAAATCCAGCCTGCTGAACGCCGAGCAGGTGCTCGAGTTCGGCGCCGCCCATGTGGCGGTGGCGACCGGCGCCCGCTGGCGCCGCGATGGCTATGGCCGGGCCCATCAGTTCCCCATTCCGGGCACGGACGGGGCCAACGTGCTGACGCCGGACGACATCATGGACGGCACCAATCCCGCCGGCACCGTGCTGGTTTACGACGACGACCACTACTACATGGGTTCGGTTATTGCCGAGCGGCTGGTGGAAAAAGGCTGTCAGGTGATTCTTGTGACGCCGGATGCCGTGGCTGCGTCGTGGACCCATAACACCATGGAACAGGGGCGCATTCAGTCGCGCCTCATGGAACTGGGCGTCGACATCATCGCAAGTCACAAATTGAAGCAGATCGACGACGCCAGCGTGACGCTCACCTGCGGCTATTCCGGACAATCGCGGACGGTCGAGGCGTCATCGGTTGTCATGGTCGTCTCGCGCCTGCCGGACGATGCCCTCTATCAGGAACTCGTGGCTGACCCGGATCGGCTGCGCGACGCAGGCATCGACGCCGTGAAACGGATTGGCGATTGTCATGGTCCGGCAACCATTGCCGCGGCGGTCTATGAAGGTCACCGGTTTGCCCGCGAGCTGGGCGAAGACGTCGCGGAGATTCCGTTCCGCCGCGAGCTGACAGAACTGGCGCCGGCATCCGACTTGCCGTGAGGTCTAGGTCGGCCGCGTGTAACCAATAGGTTTCTTGCCGTGGATTTCGTGCTTGTTCGGCAGGTATTGTCGCTGAGTTTCCGAGCGGTTTATGTAGGAGGCGATGTGCTCCAGATCGCCATGGGCATGAATGATCTTGACCCGACGGTTGATCGCCTAGGCCATGTTGGCCCGTAGGTTGTAGTTGTTCGGCAAGGTGGCGACGCGCAGCCGGCTCGTGGCAAGGGCGCAACGCAGGGACGGCGGATCCATGTCGTAGTTCTGGGCCCGGCAGATGGCGAACAATTGTATCCATTCCCTGACCATTTCGCGATAGGCGGACGTGACGTTGGCAACGATCACGCCACCATTCCACTCGGGTATGGCCTCGGAGACGGTTGGAAGCAACCTCTCGTAAATCCCCTCCTCGATGGTGCGGGGATGGAAATACTGGGGCGCCGGGGCCGCGGCGACGCCGAACAAATCCAGCAGCTCGAATAGATCATAGGTCGGCTCGACGAAATAAGTGTCGCTATCCAGAAAGACAGCCTGGTCGAGTTTGGTTTCCAGCATGGATTCGAAGCGTGGCCGATTGGCGAAGGTCGGCGCGCCGACAATCATCAATTCCGTAAAATGGCCGGCGTCAGCGCTGCGAACCTGATCCAGCAGGTTCTCCGTCACATAGAGTTCTCTTGCTAGATCCGGCATATGCCGCCGGACCGATGCGGCCGACCTCAGGGTCTCATCCACCCAGGCGGGGTGGGAGAGCGCATAGACGACGCTACGATTCACGGCAGCCCTTTCCTGGACGGTAATCGAACGTCAGTCACACTACAGCCCGTCGCGCGGGATTTTAAGGTCCCATGATTGATGGAATATCCGCTCGTCGCCCTCAAAGGCGTCGAGTTCGGCTTCCAGGCGGAAGTCATCAACGGTCGACGACATGCAAATTTTAGTCTCGCTGCGCACGCGCCAATCGCCGCGCCATGGCGAATTCGGTCCAGGCCCGGGCCGACAGCGGATCGCCCTCGATGATGCTGTAGTTCACCGTACCGGTTTCGTCGATTTCTAGATCGATGTCTTCCAGGTGGCTGTGTCCGGAATCACGCGGCATGGAGACCACGGTTTTGCCGCTCTGGGCATCGCGCCGGATGACCCGGTTGTTATCTTTGCCCGGCCGCAAGACCCGTACCGGCCCCGATGGCGCTGAGACCGGTTCGTCGAACGGCCGCAGGGTGGCGTCGGCCGGGTCGGACGGACGCACTGGCAGCTCCAGATTGCTGGCGCCGGCCACCATGGTCAGGGTCACCACTTCGGGCGACGGCCACAGCATGGGGCCAATAGGTC
>JAYGEF010000408.1:0-7619 GCA_046582535.1 Alphaproteobacteria bacterium | reverse complement strand
CGGCCAGTTCGGCGATGCGGGGTTTTAGGTGATTGTGGCCACCGGCGGCGTTGAGACCGCCTTCGGTGGTTTTCTCCTCGCGCTTCTCGGGCACCAGACAGACCGCGTCGGGCAAATGGCGCAGGGCGATGTCCTGCATCTCGTCGGTCGCCGCCATTTCGAAGTTGAGCGGCAGGTCGATCTGATTGATCAGGCGCTCAATGTCGTCGTCCTCGATGTGGCGGCGGTCCTCGCGCAGATGGGCGGTAATGCCGTCGGCGCCGGCCTCGGCGGCCATGCGGGCGGCCCGCACCGGATCGGGATGATCACCACCACGGGCATTACGAATGGTCGCCACATGGTCGATATTGACGCCAAGGCGAAGCTTTTCACTCATGTGGATGTCTCCTCATTAGTCTCTTGGGCCATCTGGCGCAGAACTTCCCGGCGTCATTCGCGGCGACGGCGGCGCAACATCTGATAATCGGTGACCAGTTGGCGGATCGGCCAGAAAAAGATAATCCAGACGACCGTTGCCGCTGGAATTGCGCCGACGCTCATGGGCAACAATATCGAGATGGTATTGTTAAAGATATACGTCAGGGTCAGTTCGTCGGGAAGCGCCTGGCCGGCGTCACAACCGATCATCACACAGCCGAGCCGGTAGACGCCGACCCAAATAAACGGAAATGTCCAAGGATTTCCGACCACGGTTCCGATGGCGGCGGCTAAGACGTTTCCGCCGATCAACCAAGCCAACAAGCCGCCCAAAAGAATATGAAACCCCATATAAGGCGTAAACGATATGGCAGCGCCGCATGCGCACCCCGCCGCAATGCTGTAGGGCGATCCGGGGAGCCGCCGGACCCGGTGGAGAATATAGGCGCCGGCGCGGCGAAACCCGCTTTGAGGCCACAGGAAATTGCGAAATTGACTTCCCAATCCCTGTTTGTTGCGACGACGGAACATAACCTATTCCTGGCCTAAGGCTGCGGCCGGCTGCCCGGCTTTACCGCCGGCGTGCCGGCCAGTTCCGGTGGCAGGTCTTCGGCGGCGTAGGCGGGCACCGCCAGGCCGGCCAGGGAAATCAGAGGCAGCCCGAGGTCAACGACCCCGTCGCTGCGGTCAATCAGGCAGCTTGCCGCCACCACCACGCCGCCGTTGGCGGTGATGCAGTCGATACATTCGCGCGACGACTTGCCGGTGGTGACGATATCTTCGGCCATCAGCACCCGGGCGCCCGGTTCGATGGAAAATCCCCGTCTGAGTTCGAGGCCATCATCGACCCGCTCTGTGAAGATCGCCGGGACGCCGAGTTGACGGCCCATTTCATAGCCAACCACCACGCCGCCCATGGCCGGTGACACCACCATATCGATGGCGCTCTCGCCGATAGCGACATTGATTTTCCGGGCCAGTTCGGCGCACAGGCGGTCGCCGCGGTCGGCATCCATCATCACCCGGGCGCACTGCAGGTAGGCCGGGCTATGAAGACCCGAGCTCAACAGGAAATGTCCTTGGAGCAAGGCGCCGGCGGCGCGGAATTCGTCGAGAACTTGGTCGGTGGTCATGGCTTCGTCAGTCATAGCGCAATAGCGTCCTTTCTCTCTGTTACTTTTAACCGCGGGCCCGTTCGACCGAGCTGATCACCGGCGTCGTCCGTAACGCGGCGATAATATTGCTCAGGTGTTTTACGTCGTGGACTTCAATGTCGACGATCATCTCGAAAAACTCCAGCGATCGATTTGTAATTTTCAGATTGCTGATGTTGCCGTTGTTCTTGGCGATCACCATGGACAGGGTGCCGAGGCCGCCGGGCTCGTTGTTGACGACCACAATGACCCGACCGAGGTGGCTGCTCTGATCTTCGTCGCCCGTGTCCCAGGACACGTCGAGCCAGCGTTCAGGACTGTCGGTAAAGGTCTCCAGGGTTTCGCAATCGATGGTGTGGATGGTGACGCCCTTGCCGGTGGTGACGATGCCGACGATGCGGTCGCCAGGCAGCGGATGGCAACAGCCGGCGAAATGCATGGCCATGCCGGGGATCAAGCCGCGAATGGGCACGGCGTGCTCGTCGGGCTTGTCGCGTTTCGAGCGCCGCCGGCTCAGGGATACTGATTTGGCCTGCTTGACCTTGACGTCGGGGAACGCTTTGGCGATGACCTGATGACCGGTCACCACGCCCTCGCCCGCCGCCACGTAAAGGTCTTCAACGGTTTTGTGGCGAAAGTGCGTCAGCGCGGCTTGCAGCGGCTTCTCGTCGAACCCCTGGCCAGCCTGGCGGAACGCCTTCTGGACGATGGCCCGGCCGAGATCGGCATACTGATCGCGTTCCTGAGACCGAATGAAACGGCGAATGGCGCTGCGCGCCTTGCCGGTGGCGACGAAGCGTTCCCAGGTTGGTGACGGGGTCTGCGCCTTGGAGCCGACGATTTCCACCTGATCGCCGTTTTGCAACACCGTGCGCAGAGGTTTCATGCGGCCGTTGATCTTGACACCAACGCAGGTGTTGCCGACTTCGGAGTGAACCGCGTAAGCGAAATCCACTGGAGTCGCGCCACTGGGCAAGGCGATGATGTCGCCCTTTGGCGTGAAGCAGAACACCTGGTCCTGGAACATTTCGAGTTTGGTGTGTTCGAGGAACTCTTCCGGGTCCGATGTGTGATCAAGGATTTCGAGAAGTTCACGGATCCAGCGGTACTGGCGGCCATCCCGTTGCATGGCGCCCTTCGATTTGCCCTTGTACAACCAATGGGCGGCAACGCCGAGTTCAGCGAACTCGTGCATATCCTTGGTGCGGATCTGAATTTCGATACGCTGGTTTTCGGGCCCGATTAGCGTGGTGTGGATCGAACGGTAGTCGTTGGGCTTGGGGGTTGAGATGTAATCCTTGAAACGCCCCGGCACCATTGAGTAGGCGCCATGGACAACCCCAAGGGCGGAATAGCATTGCGCCGTATCCTCGACCACGATGCGGAAGGCGACAATGTCGGATAACTGCTCGAACGTGATGTTCTTGCGCTCCATCTTTCCCCAGATGGAATAAGGTTTCTTTTCGCGGCCGGTGATATCGGCCTTTATGCCCGCGTTGGCCAGGGTTTTTTGGAGTTCGTCAATGATGCGGGGGAGCTGGCTTTCGCCTTGCTCGCGGAGGAACTCAAGGCGCGCCATGACGGACGACCGGGCGTCGTCATTAAGCTCGGCGAAGGCCAGGTCCTCAAGCTCGCTCTTGATGCCGTCCATGCCGATGCGGGCCGCCAGCGGCGCATAGATATCCATGGTCTCGCGGGCGATGCGGTGGCGTTTCTCCGGGTCACGGACAAAATTGAGCGTGCGCATGTTGTGCAGGCGGTCGGCGAGCTTGACCAGCAACACCCGAATATCGTCGGACATGGCGAGCAGCAATTTGCGGAAATTTTCCGCCTGTTTGGTTTGATCCGACTGCAGCTCAAGGCGGGTCAGCTTGGTGACCCCGTCAACCAGGCGGGCGATTTCATCGCCGAACAGGTCGCGTAGTTCTTCGATCGTGGCGCCGGTATCCTCCACCGTGTCGTGGAGCAACGCGGTAACGATTGTCGCGCAGTCGAGTTTGATGCCGGTGAGAATGCCGGCGACTTCGATGGGATGAGAGAAGTAAGGGTCGCCCGATGCGCGTTTCTGCGAGCCGTGTGCCTTCATGGCGAAGACGTATGCCCGGTTAAGGCTGTCTTCGTCGGCTTTGGGGTCGTAGGCCTTGACCCGTTCGACCAGCTCGTACTGCCGAATCAATTGCTTCCTTCCGGCTGGCTGTGCCTGACGGCCCTCTGGCTGGTTACCGGGCGATGGCGCTATTCGCCCCCGGTGTCGTCGGGCGCCCCCTCGTTGGCGGCCACGGCTTCTCTGATCGCGGCTGCAATTGCATCGTCGTCGTCGGGCGCCTCGGTAACGCCGGCGTCAGTCGCGTTGACGCCGGGATCGGGTTCCTTGGCTTCGACGGCAACACCGGACCATTCCTTTTCGGCCGCCGCCAGAATGGAAATGCTGTCGTCTTCAGGCTCGTCCACTTCGACGTATTTCTGCAGGCCAAATATCAGAGCGTCGTTCAGCTCACCAAGAGAGATGGTTTCGTCGGCGATTTCGCGCAGGGCGACGACCGGGTTTTTGTCGTTCTCCCGCTCAACGGTCTCGGTGGCGCCCGACGACAGGTCGCGGGCGCGCTTGCTGGCGAGCAACACGAGCTCGAACCGGTTGGGGACTTTGAGGACGCAATCTTCAACGGTGACGCGGGCCATACGAAGTTTCTCCAGGGACTGTCAGGACACCAAGTCGTGGTGTAACTTGAGCGCCCTTTTAAAGCAAGTATTGTATGTTTTACAGTTAATAAAACCGCGCTGTTCCGAAAACGAAAACTATTCGATCGGGCGGGTAATTTGGTCCGGGTCAAGGGCGTCGATCATTTCCTCCACGGTGCGGCCATGGCGGGGATGTCGCCAGCCCGGCGCCACATCGGCCAGGGGCATCAGGACGAAGGCCCGTTGGTCCATACGTGGGTGGGGTAATTCGGGCGGTGGGGCACCGTCGCGCAACTGCCCCCGGTAATCAATCAGATCGAGGTCGAGGGTCCGCGCCGCCCAGTGAGCCTCACGGGTGCGGCCGAACCGATCCTCGACCTGGTGCAGGACCGCAAGCAGGTCTGGTGCGTCCAACGTGGTTTCGACCGCGGCCACGGCGTTGACGAACCACGGTTGATCACCCGCCGGCACGGGCGCGCTTTCATACCAACGCGACTGCCGCACCAACAACACACCAATATCGCGCAAGACATCGAGGGCAGCGGTGCAGGTTTCCCGAGGTTCGCCATAGTCCGAAGGAAGGTTTGCCCCGAGAGCGATCAAGACAAGCCCGCCAGTCCGGTATTCATTGATACTTGAAGCCATGAAGAAAAAGCCGTAAACATTCTGCAGGGAAAAAACGGGTCGATAACGACCCTCAAGGGGATAACACCGGTCGAATTACCGAACGGTGGTGCGTAGGGATGTAAAACAATGAAATTCTATCCGCAAGAGCGGATCGGGTTGTTCATCGATGGTGCGAATTTATATGCGGCAGCTCGTGCCTTGGGTTTCGACATCGATTACAAACGGCTTTTGGAGGTCTTCAGTGTTGAGGGCCGCCTGATTCGGGCGCTTTACTACACGGCGCTGATCGAGGATCAGGAGTACTCACCGATCCGCCCGCTTGTCGATTGGCTCGACTACAACGGTTACACCATGGTCACCAAGCCGACCAAGGAATTTACGGATTCCATGGGCCGTCGCAAGCTCAAGGGCAATATGGACATCGAACTGGCGATTGACGCCATGGAGATGTGCGACAACCTTGATCATATCGTGTTGTTTTCCGGCGATGGTGATTTCCGGCGCCTGGTTGAGGCCTTGCAGCGCAAGGGGACCAGGGTCAGTGTCGTCAGCACCGTACGGTCGCAACCGCCCATGGCGGCAGACGAGTTGCGGCGCCAAGCCGACACCTTCGTTGATCTTTATGATTTGATGCCCGAGATTCAACGCGAAGGCCAACATCGTGAGGACCCGGCTATCGCCGTTCAGGCTTAGTCTGTCACGTCGGTACCATGGTTACGCCTGCCAACTCTCCGGGCCGCGATTGCCCGCTGTGCCCCCGATTAGTCGAGTTTCGCCATCAGGCGCGCGCGGCCCATGGTGACTGGCACAATGCCCCGGTGGACTCCTTCGGTCCCAAAGACAGCGCCCTGCTGATCGTCGGTTTGGCGCCGGGCATGCGCGGCGCCAATTGCACCGGTCGGCCGTTCACTGGTGACTTCGCCGGCGATCTGCTTTACGCCACGCTCCAGACCTTCGGGTTTTGCCAAGGGGAATACGGTGCCAGTGCCGCTGACGGGCTCCAATTGGTCGATTGCCGCATTACCAATGCGGTGCGTTGCGTGCCGCCGGAAAACAAGCCAGTCGCCGCCGAAGTCAACGCCTGCCGCCCGTTTTTGATCCACGAGATCGAAACGTTGTCTAACCTGCGCATCATCCTGGCTCTGGGCGCCCTGGCCCACAACGCCGTGCTGCGCGCCTTGGGCTACAAGCAAAGCGCCGCGAAGTTCGCCCACAATGCCCGTCACGATCTGCCCAACGGCCTCGTCCTCGCCGACAGCTACCACTGCTCCCGCTACAACACCAATACCGGCCGCCTCACCGCGGCCATGTTCCATGATGTCTTTCGTGAAATTCGAAACACGCTCGTCCAACCGTAAATCCCTACTCCTGCCCCCGCGACTTCATGAGCCGGGCCTTGTCGCGCTTCCATTCCTGTTCTTTTAGGCTGGCGCGTTTGTCGTATTGGCGTTTGCCCTTGGCCAGGCCGAGGCTGGCTTTGGCCAGGCCGCGGTCGTTGAAGTAGATCGATAGCGGCACCAGAGTCATGCCGTCCCGTTGCAGGGCGGCGGTGAGCCGTTGAATTTCGCGCTTGTGGAGCAACAGTTTGCGCGGCCGCCGTGGCGGGTGGTTCGCGCGGTTGCCGCCGGAATATTCCGAGATATGGGCGTTGACCAGGAAGATGTCGTTGCCCTTCACCGTGGCGTAGGCCTCGTTGATGTTGGCGCGGCCTTCGCGCAGGGATTTGACCTCGGTGCCGGTCAGCATCATGCCGGCCTCGAAGGTGTCCTCGATGAAATAGGTATGGCGCGCCTTGCGGTTTTGCGCGGCGAACTTCTGATCGGGTTTTTTCTTTTTCTGGGCCATCGTCCTGGCCCCTGTCCCTGGTTAGTTAAGGACGCCGGCCGAGCGCATGGCGGCTTCGACCAGGGTTTTGGTTGCGGCCATGGGCTCGACTAGAGGCAGTCGCACCCTCGCATCGCACAGGTCGAGCAGGCTGGCGGCGTACTTCACCGGTCCCGGACTGGCCTCGACGAACAGGGCGTCGTGCAGCGGCATCAGCCGTTGCTGAATTGCCAGGGCCTCGTCGGGCTTGCCGGCCTGCCACGCCAGATGCATATCGGCGCATTGCCGCGGCGCCACATTCGCGGTCACCGATATGCAGCCGTGGCCGCCATTGGCCAGTAAGGCCAGCACGGCGGCGTCCTCGCCGGACATTTGAGCGAAATCTGGGCCGCATGCGAGCGTGGTCTTGAGCGGCCGTACCGGATCGGCAGTGGCGTCCTTGACACCGACAATGCCGGGCAATTCGGCCAATCTAGCCATAGTCTCGACGCTCATATCAACGACGCTTCGCGGCGGGATATTGTAAATGACCAGGGGCAGATCGACGGCGTCGTGAATTGCCTTGAAATGCTGGTACAGGCCTTCCTGGGTCGGCTTGTTGTAATAGGGCGTCACGTGAAGGCTGGCGTCGGCGCCGGCATTCTTGGCGTGACGGGTCAGGGAGATGGCTTCTTCCGTCGAATTCGAGCCGGCCCCGGCGATGACAGGCACCCGGCCCTTGGTCACCTCGATGCACAGGTCAATGACCCGCTCGTGCTCGCCGTGGCTGAGGGTCGGCGACTCACCGGTAGTGCCGCAGGGCACCAGGCCGTGAGTGCCTTGGTCGATCTGCCACTCGACCAGGCTCTGGAACTGGGTTTCGCCAATCGATCCGTTCTCGAACGGCGTGACCAGGGCAACGTAGGAACCCCTAAACAT
>JAYGEF010000301.1:0-2654 GCA_046582535.1 Alphaproteobacteria bacterium | reverse complement strand
CGGTCAGCGGATAGCAGCCGAGGGTGCGGAACCGAACCTGGCGCATCTCGGGCTGCTCGCCGGGATCGAGTACCATCCGGTCGTCATCGACCATGATCAAAGCGCCATCGCGCTGGACCACCGGGCGCTTGGCCGAAAAATACAGCGGCACAATGGGAATTTTCTCCAGTTGGATGTATTGCCAGATGTCCAACTCGGTCCAGTTGGAGAGCGGGAAGGCCCGGATGCTTTCGCCCTTGTTGACCCTGGCGTTGTAGAGGTTCCACAGCTCCGGGCGCTGGTTTTTCGGGTCCCAGCGGTGGTTCTTGGTGCGGAACGAGAAAATTCGTTCCTTGGCCCGGGACTTTTCCTCATCCCGGCGCGCGCCGCCAAAGGCGGCGTTAAAGCCGTATTTATCCAACGCCTGTTTCAAGGCTTCGGTCTTCATCACATGGGTGTAAATACTCGCGCCATGGGTAAAGGGATTGATGTTGTCCTTGACCCCATCCTGGTTGGTGTGGACCAGCAGTTCGAAACCAAGTTCCGCCACCGTCCGGTCGCGAAACTCGATCATCTCCCTGAACTTCCACGTGGTGTCCACATGGAGCAACGGGAACGGCAGCGGCGAGGGATAGAACGCGGCGCGCGCCAGATGCAGCGTCACCGACGAATCCTTGCCGATCGAATAGAGCATCACCGGGTTTTCAAACTCGGCGACGACTTCGCGCATGATATGGATGCTTTCAGCCTCGAGTTTGCGCAGATGAGTCAAGCGGTCGGGGGTCATGGAGAAATCCAGGTAATCTCAAAGAAGCGCCTTCAATGGCGGGTTTCAGCACGAAACACAACACCTTCGGGCATTCGTCAAACTCATCGCGCTTGGCGTGGCGCCGAGGAACAGTAAACCAGTGCTAAATTACTCGCTGGTACGGAACGAATTGGCCGGGTAGACGCCAAGCACCCTGACATAGCGCGAGAAGAAGCCAAGTTCCTCGAGAGCGAGGCGGACGTTTTCCTCGGCCGGGTGGCCCTCGATATCGGCATAGAACTGGGTGGCGTTGAAGTTGCCGTCGAGCATGTAGCTCTCGAGCTTGACCATGTTGACGCCATTGGTGGCGAAACCGCCCATGGCCTTATAAAGCGCCGCCGGTACGTTGCGCACCCGGAACACAAAGGTGGTCATGACCGGTCCCGCATGGGGGTCCGGGTCGGACGGCTCGTCCGCCATGACGACAAAGCGGGTGGTGTTATGATCGGCGTCCTCGATGTCGGAGCGGAGAATTTCCAGCCCATAGATTTCCGCGGCGAGACGCGAGGCGATAACCGCCTCGCTGTGATCGCCGCTCGCCGCAAGGTCAGCAGCGGCGCCGGCGGTGTCCGCATGGATCGACACCTTAAGGTCGAGTTCGCGGATCAGGTCGCGGCACTGGGACAAGGCATGGATATGGGAATGCACGGTCTTCAGATTGCCCAGCTTGGTCCCCTTGGCGGTCAACAGGTGATGGTTAACCCGCTGGAAATGCTCGGCAATAATATGCAGGCCCGAGTTCGGCAACAGATGATGAATGTCGGCAACCCGCCCGGCCACCGAGTTCTCGATGGGAATCATCGCCAGGGCCGCGGCACCCGAGTTCACCGCGCTGAAGGTCGCCTCGAAATTAGCGCAGGGCAGTGGCGTCATCTCCGGAAACGCCTCGCGGCAGGCGAGGTGCGAATAAGCGCCGGCGACACCCTGGAAGACGATCGTGGTGGCGGGATCGGATTCTGACTTCGTCATGAGGTTATAAACTTAGGCAGGGGCGCCCAACTCGGCCCGGGCGCGTTCAAGGTCGGCGGGAGTATTGACATCGAAGGCCACGGTGTCAACGAAGGCCACATCGATGCGCATGCCGGCTTCCAGGGCACGCAACTGCTCAAGCCGCTCGCGCTGTTCCAGGGGCGCCGGCGGCAAGGCCACGAAACGCGCCAGCGCCTCACGGCGATAGGCATAGAGACCACTGTGAAAATAGATCGGACCGTCACCGGACGGTGCCGTCACCCGGGTGAAATAAAGCGCCCGTCCGCGCCGCGCGCCGGGCGCTGCCGAGACCACTGCCTTGACCGCGTTGGGATCGTCACGCTCGGCGTCATCGGTGATGGGCCGGGCAATGGTGCCGATGTCGACGGCCGGATCGTCGAGCAGGGCGAGCGCCGCCCGGGGCAAACTCGCTTCCATGGTCGGCGTATCGCCCTGAACATTGATCACGGCGTCGAAGGCGCCGTCCGGGTCAATCGCCTGCAGCGCTTCGAAGATGCGGTCCGAGCCGGAAGGATGGTCGGGACGGGTCAGCACCGCCTTGCCGCCGGCAGCCTCGATGACCTCGGCAATGGCGGCCTCGCCGCAAGCGACGACCACCGGGCCGAGGTCGGCCTCCAGGGCACGGCGCCAGACATGGACGATTAGCGGCTCGCCGGCAATATCGGCGAGCGGCTTGTCCGGCAGCCGCGTCGCGGCAAGACGCGCCGGTATGAGAATGACCGGGTTTCGCGGAACGTTCATGGGTCGATCAACTAGAGCGGCTTCAGACAATACGGCGCCATTTGACCGCGTCCCCTTAATCCGTGGTTAGGCGCGCGCCGCATGGCGATGCTAAAGCATCGGCAAAGGCGTGCAACGCGGCCACGGTTTAAGGGGG
>JAYGEF010000255.1:0-3134 GCA_046582535.1 Alphaproteobacteria bacterium | reverse complement strand
GGCTGGATGCAGTGGGACAACGTCTGGCTCGACAGCTAGACGCCAACAACGCGCACCGCCTGGGCCGGGGCCCCGCGACGACGGGACCGGCCCTTTGCGTCTGGCGCCGCGTGGCAATGGTTATCTCCCCGGCGGGCCGAGGTTGCCGGATCGTAATTGGCGGTAGTGATCGCTACTGCATCGGTTTTCTGACCGGTACTCTGGTTGACAATCCAATTTGGCACAACATAAAGTCTTGTCAGCATAACGTCTTACCAGTGTTCGCGGCGCTGCAGGCGCCCGTGTTTCAGGCCCGGAGCGTCAATGCAGCCACCGACAAGGCCCATGCCCGTGGCAACCGTCAATCCGGGAGCGACCTGGTATTACCACTCGGAGGGCTTCGGCATGGACATCGACTTCGATGATGACATCCGGCGTTTTCGCCAGGAGATCAGGGACTTCATTCGCGCCAATCTTCCCGACAGTCTTCGGCGCATGGTACGGGACGAGCGTGTGTTCCTGACGCCCGCTGACATCCGGCCCTGGACCCGCATGCTATTCGAGCGGGGCGGATGGAACTGTCCGAGTTGGCCCCGGCAGCACGGTGGGCCGGGCTGGACCTACGAGCAGCAGTATGTTTTCGAGCGTGAATTGGCGGACAACGATGCGCCGCAGCTCGACGTCTTCGCGGCAGGCATGGTCGGGCCGGCGATTATCGAGTTTGGCACGGAGGATCAGAAGCGGCGCTTCCTGCCCGGCCTGGCATGTGGCGACATCATCCTTTGTCAGGGCTATTCCGAGCCGAACGCCGGATCGGACCTCGCGTCACTGCAATGCCGCGCCGTGCGCGAGGGCGGCGAGTATGTCATCGACGGAACAAAGATGTGGACGAGCGACGCGCAATACGCGGACTACATGTTCGGTCTGTTCCGCACCGACTCCTCGGGCAAGAAGCAGCACGGCATCACGGTGCTGCTGGTCGATATGAATAGTCCGGGCCTTACGCTGCGCCCCATCCGGACATTCGAAGGCGGCGACGAGCTCAGCCAGACGTTCTTCGACACGGTGCGCGTACCGCTCGAGAACCGGCTGGGCGACGAGCACATGGGCTGGAACATCGCGAAGTACATTCTTGGCATGGAGCGATTCGGCACCGCCGAAGTCGGTCGCAGCAGCGCCAGCCTCTGCCGGTTGAAGACCATCGCGTCAGAGGAACCCGCCTACGGAAAACGGCTGATCGACGATGCCGACTTCGCACGTGACATCGCCAAGGCCGAGATCGCTCTCCGTGAACTCGAGCTCACCGAGCAGCGCTTTTTGTTCGGCCCCGGCGGGGCGGACGCCATGGGGTTCGAAGCCTCGCTTCTCAAGATCAAGGGCACGGAGCTGCAACAACACATCCTGGGGCTGATGGTCGAGGCCATCGGCTATTACGCCAACGTCGCGATTGCCGATTCGCCGGATGCCGGCGGCAACGAGGCCCGCCCAGGGCCGGACACGTCGGTCTTCGCGGCTCGCGCATTCTTCAACATGCGCAAGACGACGATTTATTCCGGGTCCAACGAGATCCAGAAAAACATCATCGCCAAGGCGGTGCTTGGTCTTTGAAAGGTCGACCCCATGGATTTCTCGTTGAGCAACGAACAGCGGATCTTTCGCGGCAGCGTCGAACGCGTTGTCGCGGACTTTTATCCGTTCGACCGCCGGCAAACGATCGTCGCCACGCCGCAGGGCTTTCTCGACAAACACTGGCGAATCCTTGCCGAACTCGGGTGGATGGCTGCGCCCTTCCCGGAGAGGTACGGCGGTCTCAACGGCGGGCCGATCGAGCTTATGCTGATCGCCGAGCAGTTCGGCCGCCGCCTCGTCACCTTGCCCTATCTCTCGACGGTGGTGCTGGGCGGCCATGCCCTGCTATTCGCGGCAAGCGAAGCGCAACGCGCCGAGTTCTTGCCCCGGATTGCCGACGGCAGCCTCAAGGCGGCGCTCGCATTCGCCGAGCGGCAAGCGCGCTACGACCTGTGCGACGTTGCGACCACCGCCAGAAGGGAGAGCGACGGCTACGTGATCGACGGCCAGAAGGATGTGGTCTTTTTTGGCCAGGCGGCCGACCTCATGATCATCGCGGCACGGACGAGCGGATCGCAACGCAGCCCGGCGGGGATCACACTATTTCTCGTCCCGGCCGATGCCAATGGCCTCACCCGAACGGCTTATTGCACCCAGGACGGTGGTCGCGCCACGAACCTCCGGTTTGACGGCGTCCACGTCGGCCCGAGCAACGTCCTGGGAGAAACCGATGCCGGTTTGGCCGTGCTCGAGCGGGTCGTCGATCATGCGATTGCGTTCGTTTGCGCCGAGGCCGTGGGATCCATGTGGGCGATCTACGAGACGACGCTCGACTACCTCAAGACGCGCGAACAATTCGGCCGGACGCTGGGGTCGTTCCAGGCCTTGCAGCACCGAATGGTCGACGTTTACATCAAATGCGAGCTTGCCCAGTCCATGGTCTATGAGGTGACCTTGAACCTCGACAAGGATCCAGCCATCCGTCGGCGCGCCGCCTCGGCGGCGAAATATGCTATCGGTCGTTATTCGCGAGAGGTTGGCGAGGAAGGAATTCAGCTCCACGGCGGCATCGGCATGACCATGGACGTCCCGGTCGGCCATCACCTGAAGCGGCTGATGATGATCAACGCGTCCTTCGGCGATCCCCGCCATCATCTTGCCGCGTACACCGAGGCGGCCCGCCCGGCGGCCTGACCATCGCTTGTTGTCGGCGCCCGGCTTGACGAATGTCGGTTGTCAGTTGCGCAGCCCCATGCGCTTCAGGATTGGCAGAATATGCTCTTCCATCTGACGCAACGCGCGGTGGGGGTCGAAGAAACCGACCACCACGTTGTCGACGCCGACCTCGCGGAGCGAGCGCATCTTCTCGGCCACCGTTTGGTAGTCGCCGAAAAGCTGAAAGCCTGTCATGCCAAGGGCGACCTTGTGGTACTGGTCGCGCCCGAGGCCGGCCCACTGGTCCTCCTCGCCGGTCATTTCCATTGCGCTTTTGGTGCCCATCACGGCGTGCGCGAAGTTGCTGATTGCTTCGTAGTCCGCTTCGCTCTCGAGCCAGGCCACAGTTTCGGCCGCCGCCGCGTCGGTCT
>JAYGEF010000455.1:0-6128 GCA_046582535.1 Alphaproteobacteria bacterium | reverse complement strand
ACACGAGGAATCAAGCGGCTTTAGAGCCACCGCGTTAACACTATTTTACAGCTTTGAAGGCTATACCCTGAGCCATGACGGAACCCCGCCGATTGGTATCAGGAGTTGCGCAATGAACGTCCAGGCTGCGGCGGTAGCCGAGGCCGAGCCGGACGACGTTCTAAGCTCGCCTGAAGACCTGGTCCTCAACGGTCGCTACCGCATTGTCCTGGGCGCGCCCTTGCCGACGTATGGCACCGGCGCCACCCAGGCGTTTCGTGTCGAAGATGAACACCAGGGGCCGCTCGACCTGTTCGCCCTGGTTGGCGATCGGACGTTGCCGCCGCGTAGCGATGAAATTGCCGCGCTGACCGGGTTTGAGCATCGCCATGTGATGAAGCTTGTGGACAGCGGGACCGTGCCGTACAGTGGGCTTGGCAGCGCTCACCAGACCATCATTTTGGAATTCCCCGCCGGCGGCCACGTGATGCCGCCACAGGGCGCATCCGCCATGGCCGAGAACGATGTGAAACGGCGCATCATGGGACCTGTGCTGGACGCGCTGGCGGCGCTTCACGAGATGTCTATCGTCCATCGTGGGGTTCACCCTCACAATCTGTTCTATGCCGACGAACAGCGCCGCCAGGTGGTTCTGGGCGACGGTGTCTCGTGCGTTCCCGGCCAGTGTCAGCCGTCCGCCTTCGAGCCTCTAGAGCGCGCTAGTGTCGCGCCATTGGGACGCGGCCGGGGCGGGCGCGAGGCTGATGTTCATGCCTTCGGCGCAACGATCCTGGCATTGCTGATGGGGCGTTTGCCCGGCGCCGATATCCCGACCGAGGACCTGGTCGATGGGGGCATGGAGCGTGGCTCCTTGCGGGCCCTGATGGGTGATTTCCGTTGCTCGCGGAATATGGAGCGATTGCTCGACGGTATGATGTCGGATTCGCCCGAGGACCGATGGAGCCTCGACGACGTGGCGCAGTAGCTGCTCGGCGAGCATGTTTCCGGTGTGGTGGTGCCGCGGCTGCTCAATCCCATAAAGCCGTTTCCCTTCCAGGAACGGGAATACCAAAGCACCCGGGCCGTCGCCGAGGCGTTTAATCGCTATTGGAATGACGCGGCGGCGGAGATTCAGACCGGCCGGCTCGAGAAGTGGCTGGCGTCAAGTCGCGAACGTCTCGCCATGGCCGAATCCGTCACCATTCTGCGCGAGACCTGGGCCGGCGGCGGCAGCAAGATGGGCACCGATGAGTTGATATCGCGGATTTGCACGCTGCTCGATGTTGATGGCCCAATTCGTTACAAGGGCATGTCGGTCTCGATCGATGGTATCGGCCCGCTTCTCGCGCAAGCCTATATGGAGGGCCGGGAAGACCAGGCGCAGAAAATCGGCTCCCTGATCGGTATGGGGTTGCCCATGGCCTGGATCAGTGCCGATAACGAACGGCGCAAGGCCATGGCCAGTTCCACGGCCAAGTTCACCCGCATACGCCAGTACATCAAGAAGTCCGACCTGGGTTACGGCCTCGAGCGCTGCCTGTACGAGCTGAATCCGACCATGCGCTGCCTTAGCCCCTTGATGGAGCCGGATGCCTGTGGCGATTCAGCGGCATTGCTCGGCGCGCTCAATGTCATGGCGTCAACGCTGGGCGAAACCACGCCGTGGACGAATCGCCATATTGCGGCGTTCATGGCCGCCGCCTTCCATCCGTGCAGCGACGCGACCTTGGCGTCGACCAAGATGCCGGACGACTTCAGGGCGACGCAAATCAGTTCGCCCACGGGCAAGCCGTAGCGGCGATAGCCCATGGCGATCTTGGCGACCAGGCGCAGATGGCTGGTAACCAGGCGGTGGGCGGCGTCAGTGTCTCCGTCATCACGCCAGCGTTTCGCCAAGGCGTATTCTTCCTCGGGCGCGAGCATGGGAAACTTGGGAATTTCCTGGAGGTAGTGGTTGAGCCCACCAGAGGATGCGACCGACGGTAATGGAGTTTCAGGCATAAAGGCGTGACCTCGTGGCTGTCGAGGGATCTCGCTCTACCTATTGGATCAGAAGCCAATTGATTAAAACGAAAGCCCGGCAATGCCACTTTTCCAAGGACGCGGTTAATATAGGGTTAACGTCCGGCTTTTGCGGTGCCGCCGAAAGCGGCGATCAGGCGCTCCATATCGTCGGGAGGGGCGGTTTCAAACCGTAGATCTTCGCCGCTTATGGGGTGGCGGAAAGCCAGGGACCAGGCGTGCAGTGCCTGGCGGGAAAATCCGGCAACCGCATCCTGTGCCTGGGGCGACAGTTCGGCCCGCCGCCGCCTGCCCGAGCGACTGTAGGTCGGATCGCCGATGACCGGATAACCGATATGCTCCAAATGGACGCGGATCTGGTGTGTGCGCCCGGTCTCTAGGCGGCACTCCACCAGGCTTGCGGCGCCATCTAGGTTGCGCAGCACCCGGTAATGGGTAATCGCCGTTCGACCGCCCGCGGCCACTACCGCCATTTTCCTGCGGTTCTGGGGGTTTCGCCCGATATTCCCTTCAATGCGGTCCGCGGTCGGGCTGGGCAGCCCCCAAACGAGCGCCTGATATATGCGCGACAGGCTCCGCGAGGCGAACTGGGCGGTGAGACCCTGGTGGGCGGCATCTGTTTTGGCGGCGACCATGAGGCCGCTGGTATTCTTGTCGAGCCGGTGGACGATGCCGGGGCGCATGACTCCGCCAATACCGGAAAGACTATCGCCGCAATGGGCGATGAGGGCGTTGACCAGGGTCGAATCCGGGTTGCCCGGGGCCGGATGTACGACCATACCCGCCGGCTTATTGATGACGATTAGCGCGGCGTCTTCATAGACCACGTCGAGGGCAATGGCCTGGCCTTGGGGTATGGCCGGGGTCGCCTGTGGAATGGTCAGATTGAAGGCCTGATCCGGTTTGACCCGATAGGAGGGGTCGGTTATGGTCGCGCCGCTCGATATTACCTGGCCATCCTTGATCAGCGCCTTGATCCTGGTCCGCGACAGATCGGGTAGGGTATTGGCGAGGAATTTGTCGAGCCGGGCGCCGGAATCATCGGCGCCGGCGCTTAAACTCAAAACGTTGTCGTCTTGTAATGTCATGACTACAGACTGGACCCAAAAGGCCCGCGCGCTCAAGGCCATCGTCATTGTCCTCGGCGTGCTCATCGTCGCCGGATTGGCGGTTCTTATCGTCGTCGTGTTCCAGCGGATTGTTGCGCCTAGCGGCGGCGGCAGCTCGAACCAACCCGTCACCGCCACAGTCGCCTTGCCGGCGGGCGCCCGGGTTATCACCATGACCGGCGAGGACGACACCCTGTCGCTGCTGGTGGAGGGCCCCGGTGGCGACCAACAGGTGATCACCATTGATCGCCGCAGCGGTGCCGTATTAGGCACCCTTGATTTGATTCCCACGGAGGATGGACAGTGAACTTTGCCAGCGACAACACCACCGGCGCGGCGCCCGAAATTATGGCCGCCCTCGAAGCCGCCAGCCAGGGCCAGACCATGCCCTATGGGGCGGACGAGGCCACCGGGCGGCTGAATGAGCTGTTTGGCGATGTCTTCGAGACCGAGGTTTCGGTATATCCGGTCGGCACCGGGACCGCGGCCAACGCCCTCGCTTTGTCGGTCATCGCGCCGCCCTTTGGCGCCATCTACTGCCATGAGTCCGCCCATGTGGCGGTGGATGAGTGCGGCGCGCCGGAAATGTACACCGGCGGCGCCAAAATGATGCCGCTCGCCGGCGAACACGGAAAAATCCCGGCCGCCAGTCTGGAGGCCGCGCTTGATGCGGTGCCGCCTGGCGAAGTTCACCACGTCGTGCCGGCGGCGCTCAGCATTACCCAGCAGACTGAGTGCGGTACTCATTATTCGGTGCCCGAGATAACCGCTCTTGCCGAGGTCGCTCATGGCAAGGACCTTGCGGTCCACCTCGACGGCGCACGATTCGCCAATGCGGTGGCGGCCTTGGGCTGTGCGCCGGCCGACCTGACCTGGCGGGCCGGTGTCGATATCATGTCGTTCGGGGCGACCAAGAACGGTGCCTGGGCCGGCGAAGCGGTGGTGGTGTTCAAGGCCGCGTTGGGCCGCGAACTTGCTCACCGCCGCATGCGCGCGGGCCATCTGTTCTCAAAGATGCGATTCGCGGCGGTTCAGCTTGAGGCCTATCTCACCAATGATCTGTGGCTCAACAACGCACGTCACGCCAACCAGATGGCTGCCCGTCTCGCCGAAGGGCTGGGCGCGGTGCCCGGCGTGGATCTGGTTCATCCGGTCGATGGCAACCAAGTTTTTGCCGCGTTTCCCGAGCCGGTGCTGTCCGGTCTCCTGGCCGAAGGCTATTTGTTTTATCAGGTGGACACGGGAGGCGTTGCCGCGGTGCGTCTGGTGACCGCCTTCAATACTCGCGCGGACGACATTGAAGGCTTTATCGCGACGGCGGGACGGTACATCGTCTAGAAAATCATCGGGGCGCAGTAGAGACGGCGGCGAACCAGGGTGTTACACAGCGCCTCGGCGGCTTCGATATCTGCCAGAGGGCCGGCGCTGAGCTGGACATAGATCCCCCGTTCGTCTCCCAGATCAATGCGGGCAATGCGTGGTTCTTGACCGTCGAGCACATCGCCGTGGGCTTGATGAAGGTCTTCCCAATTGCGCTGGGCCCGCTCAGGCGTGCGGGTCAGAGCAAGGTGAACATCAACTCTGGTGGTGATTTCCGGGCCCAGAGCCGGGCGCTTACGATTTTCCATGGCGCCAATGTCCGTATCCGCTTCCCGCCGCGGCATCACCGGGTTGTCGAGCGCCGCCATCTGCTCCGCCATGATATCGGCCGGCGCCGCCGCGGGGGTGAACAGGCCAAGCAGCGTCGCGCTCTCCGTTTCGTATTCGCCCGTGGAGATAAGCTCGGCGGCAAGTAGGCGCTCAAGTCTGATCTGGTGTAATTCGGGGTCAACGGCGCGGGCGATCTCCGGCGCTTCGTCGGCATCACTGGGCAGGGGTATCAAACCGGCCAGAATTCCCGATCGCTCGGCTTTGTAGGCTTCGGCGTCGAGCGCGCCGATCATATAGAATTGAGCGATCGCCTCGAGGCGGCTGATCATATCATTGGCCAGCGGTGCGGGCTGATCCGTACGCAGCGCCGGTGGCGGCTGGGTGAGTGGCAGCAGCGCGCCGAGATTGGCGCTGCGCCGAAGCGCGTATTCTTCGGGCGCAATCAGTTCCGTGTTGAGAAGCCGCATCAGGGTGGCAAATCGTCCGACAATCCTGGTTTCGATGTGGTCGGCCCTGGGATTCATATCCCTGTGGTCATAAGAGGCCGCCAACGTGGGCGGGTCCAGATGGTCGACTTCGAACGCCATCTGCGGCCGGCTGGTCATACGGTAGATCACCGCCAGCTTCGCGCGGGCAACTTTTTGATAGGGGTTGCTCGACAGGATGACGTTGAGATAAGCCTCCGCCGTGGCCACATCACCAGCGACCAGTGCCCTGTCGGCTTCGGCAATAAGGCGTTGGTCGCTGGGAACTTCGGGCTGGGCTGGTTTTATGATCTCTTTGACCTGTCGAGCGGCCTCGGGGATAAGCGCGGCGGCACTACACCCGGTCAGTATCCACGCCGCGGCAAGCGCCACGAGGATGGGCGTGGTCGCGTTTCCCCTCGATGTCGTTTTGAATTGACGCACGGCTTCAAGTCGGCTGTTGGCAAAGGATCGAGCCGAGTATGAGAGGAGACCCGTAAACGATACGTTAAGCTTCAATGGCGTCTTCAGGCGGGATTGGGTGGTGCGACGGTTGACCGCGACCACGCCAGTGGGATATGAGTCCGTCTTCGTCCAATGAGTCCCCATCGTCTAGTGGCCTAGGACATCGCCCTCTCACGGCGAAAACAGGGGTTCGACTCCCCTTGGGGATGCCAATAGCGTTAGTAACTATTAGTAATTGTTGTGTTTATTGTTACTTATGTGATGTGGCCCCACATATAGACCCACATAATTGCTGCCCTTGGGCGTATAAATATTCCCGCTGTGCATCTGCTGTGCCTCGATCTGCCAGAGCCGCGCCCCTAGTCCGCTGCGAGTTCGCATTCAATTTTTGAGGCTGCCGATCCACATACGTCTTGCTGCTCCAGTTTTACCAGCGATG
>JAYGEF010000406.1:0-2573 GCA_046582535.1 Alphaproteobacteria bacterium | reverse complement strand
GTGATGGCGACCAGCTTGGTGCGCGGGTTGAGCAGTTTCTCGAACTCGTCGAGCAGGAAGTTGCCGTCGTCGTCAATCGGCGCGATGCGCAGCACCACGCCTTTTTCGTCGCGCAGCATCTGCCACGGCACGATATTGGAGTGATGCTCCATGTGCGACAGGATGATTTCGTCGCCGGCCTCGAGATTGGCCCGGCCATAGGTGGCGGCCACCAGATTAATTGCCTCGGTGCCGCCGCGAACGAAGATGATTTCGCGTGCCTCGGCGGCATTGAGGTGGCGCTGCACCGTATCGCGAGCGGCCTCGAAGGTCGCCGTGGTGCGCTGGCTCAGATCGTAGACGCCGCGATGGATGTTGGCGTATTCGGACTCATAGACGGCGCGCACCGCGTCGATAACCGCTGTCGGCTTTTGGGCGCTGGCGGCGCTGTCGAGGAAGCTCAGGGGATGGCCGTTGCTCGACTGCGCGAGAATGGGAAAGTCGGCCCGTACCTTGGCGACGTCGTAACTCATACGCTGTTTCCCGCGGCCAGCCATTGGGCGACGTTGCGCCGTAAATGCTCGCGAATTGGTTCGATGGATACGGTGTCGATGATCTCGCCGACAAAGGCTTCGACCAGAATTTGCCGGGCCTCACGGTCGCTGATGCCCCGGGCCCGCATATAAAACAGCGCGTCGTCGTCGATGTCGCCGACGGTGGCGCCGTGGCTGCATTTCACGTCGTCGGCGTAGATTTCCAGCTCGGGCTTGGTGTCGGCCTGGGCGCTCTCCGACAGCAGCAGATTGCGATTGAGCTGGTGGGCGTCGGTCTTCTGGGCGTCGGGACGAACGATGATCTTGCCTTGAAAGACGCCGTGGGCGTTGCCGTCGAGCACGCCCTTGTAATGCTCGTTGCTGTAGCTTCCCGGCATGGCGTGATCGACAATTGTGGTGTTGTCGAGGTGCTGCTTGCCGCGCCCCAGGTAGGCGCCGCCCAAACGGCAGTCGATGTTCGAGCCGGCCAGCGTAGCGGCGATTTCATTGCGGGCAAGCCGCGCGCCGGTCTGGGCGACAAAGCTATGGTAGGCGACGCCATTGGCGAAGCGCGCCCGGGTGGCGGCGAGATGGAAAGCCTCGGCGCCTTCACTCTGCAGCTTGATGTGGCGCAGTTTGGCGCCCTCGGCGGCGACAATGTCGGTAACCGCGTTGGTCCAGTAGGCGCCGGAATTCAGACCGGCATAACTTTCGTTCACCGTGGCATCGCTGGCGGCGCCGGCGACGATCAGGTTGCGGGTATGAATAGACGATGGTCCGTCGCCGGGGTCCGCGAGGTACAGCAGATGCACCGGGCGATCCAAAGTGACGCCGTCTTCGATGATCAGGATTGCGCCGTCGGTCATAAAGGCGGTGTTGAGGGCGACCGGGCTGTCGCCGTCGATGTCGTCCGGGAAATAGCGTTGGACGGCATCCGGGTCGTCGTCAAGCAGGTGGGCGAGATTTGTCAGGCGCACGCCTTGGGGCAGGGCGCCGGTGTCCGACAGATCGGCGCGCGAGCGGCCGTTGACGAAGACCAGGCGGTGGCAATCGAGGTCGGCGGGAAGATGCGGCGCCAGGTCTTCGACGGCGATGCCGTTCTCGCGGGCCGGCGCCAGGGCGTAGACATCACGGCCCAGGGCGCGGAGGTTGGTGAATTTCCAGACCTCGTCCCTGATGGTCGGCAGGCCGGCCTCGGCGAACTGTTCGATGGCCCGCAGGCGCAGGGCATCGAGCCATGGCAAACCCTGGCCCGGCAGGCTGTCGCGCACCGCGGCGAATTCGCCAGTGTAATCACGCGAGTTCATCAGGCGGCGGCGTTGTTGGTGAGCGGCTCGTAGCCGGTATCCTCGACCTCAAGCGCCAATTCCGCGCCGCCCGACTTGACGATGCGGCCGGCGGCCAGCACGTGGACGTGATCGGGCTGCACATAGCCCAACAGGCGATGGTAGTGGGTGATCATGAGGATGCCGCGTTCCGGTCCGCGCAAGCGGTTGATGCCGTCGGCGACGACGCGCAGGGCATCCACGTCGAGGCCGGAATCGGTTTCGTCGAGCACCGCCAGGCGGGGCTCCAGCATGGCCATCTGCAGCACCTCGTTGCGCTTCTTTTCGCCGCCGGAAAAGCCCACGTTGAGGGCGCGTTGCAACAGGCTGTCGTCCATTTTCAGCAAGGCCGCCTTCTCGCGCACCAGCTTGAGGAAGTCGATGGCGTCGAGCTCCGGCTCGCCCCGGTGACGGCGGATCGCGTTGGTCGCCGACTTGAGAAAATTCATGCCGGCGACGCCGGGAATTTCCACCGGGTACTGGAAGCCGAGGAAAATCCCCTCGCAGGCACGTTCCTCGGGCGCCATGTCCAGCAGGTCGCGATCCTGGTAGATCACCTGGCCGTCGGTGACCTCGTAGCCGTCACGGCCGGCCAGTACATAGGCCAGGGTGCTCTTACCCGAGCCGTTGGGCCCCATGATGGCGTGGACCTCGCCGGCCTTCACCGTGAGGTCGATACCGCGCAGGATTTCCTTGCCGTCAACAGTGACGTGCAGATTAGTAATCTCAAGCATGA
>JAYGEF010000401.1:0-2106 GCA_046582535.1 Alphaproteobacteria bacterium | reverse complement strand
GATTTCGAGAGGCTCAAGACCGGTCGCAGCTTCGGCTAACACTGCCATTCGGTCGCATTGCCGGGCGGCATCCCTATCCCGACTATGGTCCTCGCGCCAGCTGTCCCACGGCGAAATCTCACGCTTGCTCAAGGCCAGCAGGTCTCTCGCCAGGTTGACCCGGACGAACCAAGCGCCGGTATCATCGCCGTGGCCAAAGCGCGCGGCGTCGGCGGGATTCGATTGGCATCGGCGCCACGCGCGCCAGGAATAGATGAACTGGTCACTTGGTACGTCGGTGGTGTCGAAGTGGATGGACAGGTGCGCCTTGTGCGCGTCGTCCAGTTGCGCGTCCGCCAACGCCCAGCGTTGTTCATCCGCTTTCCAGTACTCGCAAATCCAATGGTCTTCTATGACGGTGGATCGAAATACCTCGCGAAACCGCAGCGCACGCGAGCGGCAACGCCTTGCTGCCTAAGCATGGCGCAGAGCATGAGGGAAAAGTCGCGGCAGGTGCCGACCGTGCGCTCGAAGGGCTGGCGCACCTCGGTCAATGGTGCCTTTTGGGCCGTCATGATTTCGATGATGCGCCGGGACACCGGCAACGTCTCGCGGGAGGCACGGTGAAAGCTGGCAGGCGGATCACCATACAAATGGAGCCCGGAATGATCGTGGATCAACAGGCCTTGAATAACGCGGCATAGCCCCGCCACATCTGACGGCAACGCGTCGAACAGTGCGCCGTGCTCGCCCACCGCCGTGAACTCGTCATGGGCCGCATAATAGTCCGCAGTCATGGCCTAGGCGCCGGCCACCAGGTCCCAATCGAAGGCCGTCAGGTCGTCGATAACGTGGTCGGCGGCGGAGAAGTCCATGGCGGCGTTAAATTCGTCGGGCCAGACGATGGCCGTAAGACCCGCCGCCTTGGCCGCGGCGAGACCCGATTCGGTGTCCTCGACGGCGAGGCAGCCGCCCGTCGCCAGCCCCAGCCGTTCGGCCGCGAGCAGGTAGAGATCGGGCGCCGGCTTGCCTTGGGCGACATCGTCGCGGCCGAGTACCGTATGGAGATGGTCGGCGACACCAACAGCAGCGACATTGGCCTCGACAATACGGCGCGCGCTCGACGAGGCGCAGCCCTGGGGCACCCCGCGCCGGGCCAGGCTGGCGACCATGGCCGGCGCCGGCGCACGCGCCATGCCGCCGTGGACCTGGGCAATGTAGTGATCGCAGATTTCCTTGTTGAGTTCGTCGATTGTCAGGCCGAAAGTTCTGAGTTCGAGAATGCCCTTCCACATATCGCTGAAGCTCTTGCCGATCCACAGCCGGTTATCAGCGGCGTCGAAGGCGAAGCCGTGGCCGGCGCAGATCGCCATGAAACTCGACAGGTGCAAGGGCTCGCTGTCGATTAGCACGCCGTCCACATCCCAGATGACGGCTTGGAACAGATTGCTCATAGCCGGACCAACCAGATCGCGCCGACACCAAGGCCGGCGGCGGCCAACCCGACCGAGCGCAGCAACGACGACGGCAGGGGAATGACTTGTTCCATCATGCGCTTCATGGCGTCGGGGAACAGGGCATAGATGGCGCCTTCGATGACGAAGACCAGGGCCAGGGCGGCAAGAAAATCGGTCATAAAACCTCGCGGTGGTTGATAGCCCCCAGAGGGGTCGCTAGGTTTACCAGCCTGACCGATCAAGAACAACAGATCAGAGTATGGCACAGCATGGAATATCGTCGTCTCGGCCCCAGCGGCCTTCTCGTTTCCGACATCTGCCTCGGCACCATGACCTTTGGCGGCAAGGTCGCCGCCAAGGACAGCATTCCGCTCATGGACCGGGCGTTTGACGCGGGCATCAACTTCTTCGATTCGGCTGAGATGTACGCGGTGCCGCCGACCGCCGAAAGCTATGGCAAGTCCGAAGAAGCCCTTGGCGACTGGCTCAAGACAAAACCACGGGACTCGGTAATCGTCGCGACCAAGATTTCCGGCCCCAACGGCGGCACCTTCGGCGATATCGTGCCCCATATCCGGGGTGGCGGCGCGGCCCTCGACTGGCACCACTTTGTCGAAGCGGTGGAGGGCTCCCTGCGGCGCCTCAAGACCGATTACATCGACCTCTACCA
>JAYGEF010000399.1:0-3632 GCA_046582535.1 Alphaproteobacteria bacterium | reverse complement strand
CATCGTCGGGCAACCTCGGCACAGGCGCCCCCGACGGCACCACACCGCCATCATTGGCCGGAAACACCATGCCCGGAAGGCGCGGATCAAACACCACCGCCGGCCCGAACCCGTTGTCGGGCATATAGCCCCGGCGCAATTCCGTACGCGCGGTCTGCCCGCCAATCCCGGCCAGCATCTGCCGACGCTCGTCCTCGTCGTATTCAATACCCACCACCTGCTCGGCGGCGGCAATGGTCTCTGTGGTAATCCTGGACTCGCCCACGGCGCCCTCCCCTGCACGCGTTCAACCGGACACGACCCTATCGCAGGAAGGACCGCGAGCGCTATGCTCACCGCCAACCTTTCATATCTTCCGGAGGCCCCCATGACCACCAGTCCAAGTTTCGGCTCGACCCCGGCCAATAGTTGGCGTCTTACCGACGGCGCCGTCGATACCACCCGGCCCCTGCGTGAGCCGCGGCCTCTGCGCCTTGCCGCCGAGCCTCGGGACGTGATTATCGATCTGGCGCGCAGCGCCTTCATTTCCATCGATATGCAGAACGATTTTTGCAGCGAGGGCGGATTGTGTCATGCCACCGGCCGGGGGCTGGAGGAGACGCGCAAGCCCATCGCGCCGATGCAGCGCGTGGTGCCGGTCCTGCGCGATGCCGGGGTGCCTATCGTCTGGGTCAATTGGGGCAACCGGCCGGACCGGCTCAACCTCAGCCCGTCGCTGATCTGGGCCTTCGATCCGGATAGCGAGGGCATCGGCATCGGCGACGCGCTGCCCGGCGGGGCCGGCAACATCCTGACCAAGGACAGCCCCTCGGTCGCCCTGATCCCCGAGCTGGAGACCGCAACCGGCGATATCTTCGTAGACAAATACCGCCTCAGCGGCTTTTGGGATACGCCGCTCGACAGCATCCTGCGCAACCTGCGCATCGACACCCTGCTGTTCGCCGGCGTCAACGCCGACCAATGCGTCATGGGCACCATGATGGACGCCCACTTCCTGGGCTACGACACGTTGCTGCTCAAGGACTGCACCGCCACCGGCTCACCGCAGTATTGCTGGGACGCGACAATGTACAACGCCAAACTCCACGGGTTTGTTGTTGAGTCAGACGCGATTGTTGGGGGGCTGGGTTAAAAAATAAGTTAGTTTCACCACCAAGGCACCAAGGACACCAAGAAGTAAGGCAAAGAAGCTTTAAGGCGCTTCGCGCCAGGAATCCTTCTCTTCCTTGGTGTCCTTGGTGCCTTGGTCGTGAATCGTCTTTTTTCCACGAATCTAGATATCCTCAAACGGCCACAAGGGCTTGGGGCGTTTCTCGAACTCCAGCAACGTGACGTCGCGGGGCAATGCGCCGGGGGCGTCGAGGTAGAGGATTTCCTGGGCCAGGGGGGCGAAGCCGGCGTGGAAGTGCTGGTTCGATTTGACCACCACGTAGCGTTTGGCCGCCGGGTCGATGCCGCAGCAGGTGAACAGGTCGGGGCCGAAGGCCTGGGTGCGGCGGTCGCAGACCAAGAGCTCGATGCCATGGTCGGTGCGCAGAGCCACGGCGCAGCCCAGGGGATCGGGGGCGCCGCCGAAGGTCTGGCTCGCGCTCTCGTTGATGGCCAGCACGGTGACCCGCAGATCGAGGGGATCGCCGGACATGGGGCCGATCTTGCCGCCGAGGCGAAGGTCGAGCACCGCGCCTTCGCCGGCGTCGCGGCACAGGGACACGGCGATGGGGTCCCAGATCGGGCCGACACAGGCGTCGGTCATGGCAGCGTCGATCAGGGCGCGCAGCACGAAGGTCGAATCGCAGGGCGCGCCGCCGCCCGGGTTGTCGGCGCCGTCGGCCAGCACCACGGTCCCGCCGTTGACCTCCCGCGACAGGGCCAGGCCCCGGTCAATGGAATGGTGCGGGGCCGCGCCCTTGCCGCGCATGGCGATAAGCTCCTGGCCCAGGGACTCGGCGAGCACCGCCGCCTTGGTCTCGTCGCCGTCGGTCACCACCAGCACCCGGGTGCCGAGGTCGGCGACATCGCCGTAGGGGAAGCCGTGGCCGAGGGAGACCGACAGCACGCCGCCTTGGCCCTCCATGGCCTGGATGCGGTCGACCATGGAGCGCATGGGCTCGGACGTGGTGTGGTAGGTATCGATGAGGCGGCAGTCATAGACCGCCATGCGCGGACTGATGCGGCCCTCGGCGGTAGCAACCAGCAAATCGATAAGCTCCTGACCGCGCTCGGCGAAGTCGATGTGGGGGTACTCCTTGTACATGACCAGGACATCGGCGGCCTCGGTCATGGCTTCGGTCAGGTGGCAGTGAAGATCGAGTTCGGCACCCACGGGCACGTCGCGACCAACGATCTCGCGCACCCGGGCCAGCAGATCACCCTCGCAGTCGTCGCAGCCCTCGGCGACCATGGCGCCGTGGAGGCCAAGGGCGACCACGTCCACCGGCATGGCGGCGCGCAGCTGGTCGAGGATTTCATCGCGCAGCGTCTCGTGGACGGCGCGGACGGTGAGCCCGGCGGGCTCGGCCCAGGCGTAGGTGCCATGGACCGTCCGCCAATCGTCATGACCGTCGGCGAAAACCTGGGCCGCCCAGGCCACGGCGGTCTCCATTTTGGCGACATCAGGCAGGGCCTCGGGCGGGCGCACCAGGAAGGTCGCCTCATAGAGTCCCATGCCCGTGGGTATCGGCGAAAACGTGTTGGTCTCGGTGGCCAGCCCGGCAGTGAAGATGGTCTTTGTCATTGAATTGATCCCACATTTTTCCCGGCACCCGTTCTATCACGGCGACAAGTGGCGCGGTGACATCTAAACTCACCCGGTCAGTCAGAGGAGATCAATCATGTGGTACGGCGTTGGCGTTATTCTATTCATCGGCGCGGCAATCCTCGCCCTCGTGGTCGCCACTGTTAGAGTGGCGCTCCGCCGGCAATGGGCTATGGCCGCAACGGTCGGCGTTCCCGCCATCGGGCTCGCCTATCTTTATCTGATGCTTGTGGGAACGCCGTTGTGGATCGTTGTCTTCGGCGACCCGAGACTGGACGACTTGCCGGAGAGCGCCGTCATGGTCACGGCGCAAGAGCTCGAAGTGCTGTTCAGCGATACGACCCACAGCGGCAAATACTACGAGCGCCGGGCCTGGTACCTGTATCGCGAGAGCAACAGCCCGGAAGGCCAGATCAAGGGCAGCGGCGGGCCGTCAGCCAATCCCGAGGCCTGGAAGTGGTCCGGGCGCTGGAAGATCGAGGGCGATACGATCTGCCGCGACTACAACGAAGGCGTTAACTGCAAAGCGGTTTATCGGGTCGGCGCGGTCTACCAGATAACCGATGAACACGACAAAGTAACCAGCACATTCACGGTTGATACGGACAATCCATAAATCTCGGGCGGCAGCTGCTCTATCCCGGCGACAGGCGGCGCGGTGGCCTCTAAACTCACCCCAAAGAGGAGGAGGCCCATGACCGATCTCGCCTATACGCCGGCAACCGAAGCCATCGCCCAATTCAAGGCGCGGACTTTGTCGCCGGTGGAACTGATGGACGCGGTGATCGCCCGGGCCGAGGCCGTAGAGCCTACTATCAACGCCTTCGCCCCGCGCTACTACGGCGAGGCCCTGGCCAAGGCGCGCAAGGCCGAGGCG
>JAYGEF010000267.1:0-17849 GCA_046582535.1 Alphaproteobacteria bacterium | reverse complement strand
CGCCGCCGCCGGCCTCGATCCGGAGACGCTTTCGGAGACCGCGCAAAAGGGCATGAACTTCGCCGGCCGAGAGGCGAGCGAGGCCAAGGCCTGGGTCGATATCTGGGGTTCGGGCCAGGGTATCGGCACCATCCACGACAGCCCGCCCGTGGCCGAACTGGTCGATCGCATCGAAGCGGAATACGGCGAGGCCAGAGCTCAGCTCGCAGCGCGTTAGGCGGGCGCGACCCGGAACAGAGAGCGGCGGATTTTGCGGTCGCCGATGAGTTCTATGAGATTGCGCGTCTTGTCCAGGCGGTCGAGGCGGTCTTCCTCGCCGACCAGCTCCCTGAGGCCGTCGGCGTTGGTCTCGTCGGCGACCAGGAAGCGTTCCGCCGTGGCCAGATACGCGTCGGCCAGATCGTTCGCGGCGACGATCCGCCAGCCGGTTCGCCCGAGCATGGCGTCATAGTCTTCGGAAATTTCCGCGTGGGGCGGGGCGTAGGTCACCGCCCATTGGTGGTCGGCCTCCGACAGGCCACGGGCCACGAAAATGACCGAAAAGATCATCTCGCCGTGAGGCCGGATGACGCGCCGGCACTCCTCCAGGACCGCCTGTTTCGGCTCCAGGCAGCACAGCACGTCGGAATGGGTGATGGCGTCGAAACTACCGCCCGGAAACGGCAGAGCGGCGCCACTGGCGGATGCCGCCCAACAGGCGCCGGGGACGCCGTCACTGGCGGCACGGTCCGTGGCCAGGCGCAGGCCGTTCTCCGGCACGCCGGTGAGCATCACGTCGCAGCCCAATTGCTCGGCCAGATACAGGCCCGGCCAGCCCGACCCGGCACCGATCTCCAGCAAGCGGTCGCCGGGACCCAGGTTCAGCATGCCCGCGACATCATCGATTTCCTGGCGGGTCGCCCACCTCGTGCCGCCGTAGTCGCAGCCGTTCACCACAAACTCGATGCGGCGCATGACATCGCTGGCACCGCGCTGGTTGGACGCGGTGAAGCGCTCGACCAGCGCCTGCTCGTTTTCGGTGCGCTCGGTCTTCACTCGGCGGCGGCCTCGACCTCGATGGCCACGACCTCGACAAAGGTGTCGTTGTAGGCCGGCTGGCCGCCAGGCGACCACGACGACGGCGACAGCAGGTTGGCCACGGCGGCGGTCTCGGCCGGCTCGCTCCACCACTTGCCGGCCATGGCCAGGGCGCCGGGACAGATGCGGTCGGTGATCTCCAGGACCGCATGAATTTCGCCCTGATGGTTGCGCAGGGCGATGGGCTCGCCGTCCACCAGGCCCCGGGCATCGGCGTCAACCGGGTTTATTTCCACGGTCGGCGGCCCCATGGCTTTGCGCTGGCGCGGCATATTAGCGAAGCTCGAGTTGAGGAAGTAATGGGACTTGGGCGTCAACAGACGTAAGCCATCGACGTCGAGCGGCTCCAGGGCCTCGCCGGTCAGACGCAAACCGCCGGTGGCCGCCGGATCGGGCCGTGGCGGCGACGCCTTGTGCCAGCCCTTTTTCTTTAGTTCGGCCAAGCTCACTTCGGGTGGCAGGGCGACGGCGGCGATGGCTTCGTCGCTGTCCTCATAGGCCGGCCCCTCAAGCCCCAGGCGCGGCGCCAGCAGGCGCATGACTTCGCCATGGGACTTGGCCTCGCCTTGGGGCGCTACCGCCGGGTTGTTGACGCTGATGTAGTGATGGCCCCAAGAACCGAGGATGTCGAAATGCTCAAGCTGGGTGGTCGCCGGCAAGATGATATCGGCATAGCGCGCGGTGTCGGTCATGAAGTGTTCGAGCACCACGGTAAACAGGTCGTCGCGAGCAAGGCCGCGCCGCACCCGCGCGGTATCGACCTGAATCACCGCCGGATTCATGCACCACACCATGAGCCCTTTGACCGTATCGTCGTCCGTGAGCGTCGGACCAACGGCCGAAAGGTCCAGGCTGCGTGTCGGCCCGGTTGCCAAATCAGCCCGGCCGGCCGCGAACTCATCGAACACCGGCACATCGAACACGAACAGCCCGCCGCCGGGATGACGCCAATGGCCGCCGAGCAGGGACAGCGCCGAGAGCCCGCGCAGATAAGCCTCGCCGCGCACGGTCTGCTGGGGCCCAACGCCGGAGCGCAGGACGGCCGGGCGAGCGGCGGCGAACTTCCGGGCCAGGCGAACGACGGTCTCGGCGTCGATGCCACATAGGGCAGCCACCCTCTCCGGCGTCCATTCGGCAACCTGGTCGCGATAGGCGTCGTAATCGGCCGCCGCGGCGCGGATGTAGTCTTCGTCGGCCAGGCCCTCGGCGATCATCACTTGGGCCATGCCGGCGGCCAGCACCGCGTCAGTGCCGGGGCGGATGGCGATGTGCTCATCGCATTGCTCGGCGGTGCGGCTGCGCCTGGGGTCGATGGCGATGACCTTGGCGCCCCGGCGCCGGGCTTCCTTGATGGGTTGCCAGTGGTGGTGGCAGGTCGACAGAATATTGGCGCCCCACAGGATGATGAGGCGGCTGTGCACCATGTCCTCCGGGTCGAAGCCGACAGCGTGGCCCTCGGCCCACAGGGAACTCATGGGCGCGCCACAGACTTCGCCGTGGAGCCGGCTGGCCCCGAGCCCGTGGAACAAGCGCATGAGCGCCTGGCGCTGCACCACCCCCATGGAGCCGAGATAGAACAGCGGCATCAGGGCTTCGGCGCCATGGTCCGCGATAATTTCTTTGAAGCGGGCGGCGATGGTGTCGAGCGCCTCGTCCCAGCTTATAGCCTCGAATTCGCCGCTGCCCTTGGGGCCGGTGCGGCGCAACGGGTGGAGCAGCCGGTCGGGAGCATACGTGCGCGCCTGATAGTCGTTGACCTTGGCGCACAGCATGCCCCGGGTGAAGGGATGGTCTTTGGCACCCTCGACCCGAACGACCTTGTCATCTTCCACATGAGCGACCCAGGCGCAGGTGTCCTGGAAATCCAGCGGGCAGCAGCCCTTGATCTCGCGTTTCTCGATCACCTTAGCCTCCCGTTACTTTTTATAGCGCCGCGACTATCTCCGCCCACTCCTCGGCGAGTTCGGCCGTGGAATGGGGCCGCCCGGCGCGGCGGTACCAATGACCGGCGTTGGACTCGTCGCCCTCGACACGGTGGAGATAAGCATGCACCCAGGCACCCACGTCATCGTCCTGGGATTGGGCCAGCTTATGGGCGCGGTCCCAGTCGCCCGACGCCTGGTACCACAGGGCTTGAAGCGCCGGTCCGGCGCCATCCGGCGGCGCGTCCCGGTCCAGCGAATTTCTGAATTCAGTCACATCCATGGCGCCACCCTACACCGCAGCGCCCATGGCTGTCAGGGTTTTGCCAAGACGCCGCCGTCCACCACCATCTCGGTGCCAGTGATGTAGGAGGCCTGGTCCGAGAGCAGAAACAGGCAGGCGTTGGCGATGTCCCGGGGCGTACCGATGCGGCCCAACGGCACTGATGAGGCGACCGCCGTTAGCACGTCGTCGTTGCCGTCCCAGCGCGCCTGCATGGGCGTCAGCACCGCGCCGGGCAAAATGGTATTGGAGCGAATGCCGTCGGCGGCGAACTGAATGGCGATGGACTTCGACAGCCGCAACAAGCCCGCCTTGGAGGCGCCGTAGGCGTCCTGGGGCTTGTCATCGCCGCGCAGAGCGTCGATCGACGAGATGTGGACCATGGCGCCGCCGCCGGTCTTTTTCATTTCGGGAATGGCATGACGAGCGGTCAGGGCGTGGGATTTAAGGTTGATGTCGAAGACCCGGTCCCAGACCTCCATATCCATATCGACCAGCGACGTGTCGCGGTCGAACCACAGCACTCCGGTGGTGTTGACCAGGTAATCGAGCCGGCCGCTGTCGGCCACCGCTTTGGCGACAACCTCGGCAACGAAGGCTTCGTCGCTGGCGTCGCCCTGGTGATAGGCGGCGCTGCCCGGCCCCTCGGCGACGTCGTCGGGCCGAGGCTTGAGATCAGCCAGGGTGACGTCGGCGCCTCCTGAAATCAGATCATTGGCGATGGTCAACCCCATGCCGCCGCCAGCCCCGAAAACGATGGCGGCCCTGCCGGCAAAATTCATAACGCGCTCGCTATTCTGAGACCCTCGAGGACCGCTTCTTCCACGGTGCGCGGGCTGACGCAATCGCCGATCGCCACCACCTCGCCATCATAGCCGGCAAGACCATCGAGCAACGCCCGCTCGCCACGGGTGGCGTAGGAAGTGACCAGGGTATCGACCCGGTCGAGCACCACCGCCTCGCCGCTGATCATGTGCTGAAAATAGACCGCATTGTCATCGGCGCCATAGAGCCGCATGTAGGGGATCATCTCGACCCCGAGCTTGTGCAACTCACCGTTCCAATGATCGCGTACGGTATCCTGGATGGCCTCGCCGGGGACCACACCGCTGACCGCAAGACGCACGCTGCAGCCGTCCCGGGCCAGTTTCTCGGCAACCCCGAGACCGATCCAATCACAGCGCCAGTCGGCGATGACCACCGAGGCGCCGACATTGGCCTCGCCTTTGATGACATCCCAGGCATCGACCATATGAGCGCCGTCCGATTGCTCCAGGCGCGGCAACCGCGATGTGGCGCCGGTGGCTATGACCACCGCGTCCGGCGCTTCCGCCACGACCAGGGCTTGGTCGACGACGGTATTCAAGACAACCCGGACAGCGGCGCGTTCGACCTCGCCGGCGAGGTTGGTGGCGACGCCGCCGAACTCGGCCCGGCCGGGCAGCAGCTGAGCCAGCAGGGTCTGGCCGCCAAGCTGGCGCGCGGCCTCGTAAAGGATCACCCGATGGCCTCGGTTGGCGGCCACCATGGCGGCCTTCATGCCCGCCGGACCGCCGCCCACCACCATGATATGGCGGGGCGTGGCGGCCGGTGACAGGGTGCCGAACTCGACCTCGCGGCCGGTCTCCGGATGTTGGATGCAGGACACCGCGTAGTGGGCAATGCGGTGGCCAACACAGGCCTGATTGCAACCGACACAGGCGCGAATGTCATCGGCCCGCCCGGCCTCGGCCTTGGCGGGGAATTCCGGGTCGGCGATCAAGGCCCGGGCCATGCCGACCATATGGGCCTGACCACCGGCGATGATCCGTTCGGCGATTTGCGGCTGGTTAATGCGCCCCGCCACCAGCACCGGTTTGCTCACCCGTTTGGTGATGGCCTCGGCCATGGGTGCCACATAGCCGGGCTCCACGGCCATGGGCGGGAAGACATGAATCCAGCCCGCCGGACTGGCCGAACTGCCGGCGATGATATTGAAGTAGTCGATGTTGTCATCCCTATCGAGAACCTCACAGGCCACCTCGACTTCGTCCGCGTGGAGGCCGTCGAAGTCTTTTTCATCGCCCGAGACGCGGATGCCCGAGATCATGGCCGGGCCGGTCTTGGCGCGGATGTCGGCCATGACGTCGCGCAGCAGCCGCAGGCGGTTTTCCAGTCTGCCGCCATATTGGTCGTCGCGCCGGTTGACCCGGGGATTGAGGAACTGGGAAATCAGGTAACCCATGCTGGCCAGCACCTCGACACCGTCGAGGCCGGCCGCCTCGAAGCGCCGGGCGGCATCGCCATAGGCGGCGACAATGTCTTGAATGCCTTCGATGGTCAGGGGACTGGGCACGATGCGGTAGCGCTCGTCGGGCGTGTCGGACGCCGATACCGCCACCGGCCGGCTGCCGTCCTCCGACATGCGCACCCCGCGACCAGCGTGAAACAACTGTCCGAACACCTTGCAGCCGTGGCCGTGGCAGGCCTCGACGAGGCGCGCCAGGCTGGGGATGATGGCGTCGTCGCCAGCGTCCAGGTAGAGGCCCTTGAAGCTGAAGGTCGGATGCAGATTCATGCCCTCGAGAATGATCAGCCCGGCGCCGCCCGCCGCCCGGGCCTCGTGATAGCGCAGCAGATCCTCACCGACCACGCCGTGATCGCCCAGGGAGGTACCGTGAGCCGGCGAAAAGATCCGGTTCTTGAAGGTCAGGCCGCGAATCTCGAACGGCGAAAAGAGATGCGGAAAATGCGCTCCGGTCATCACGTCACGTCCTTGTTTCAGGCGCGAAAATACTGCCTCATCTTTGACACGGCGGTTGTGCCGTGCAAGACAATTCGTGACCTGTCGGCGGGCCGGGACAAGCAATTTCCCCTCGACAGCGGCGCCCCGGCGGCGGAAGCTGGCCACCGCAAATGAACACCGGAGAACTCGCCTTGACCATTGATGTCGCCGCCGCAGACAAGCTTCTCACCACCACTCGGGGGGTGCGCAAACACATGGATTTCAGCCGTCCGGTGGCGCCCGACATCATCCGGCAATGCGTCGAGGTCGCCATGCAGGCACCGGTCGGCGGGACGGACTGGCCAACCCATTTCATCGTCGCCACCGAGCCCGATGTGAAACTGCGGATCGCGGATCTCTACCGCAAGGTATGCGATCCCTATCTCGACACTCTTGCAGCCAAGATGGACGCTGGCGGCGATCGGCCGACGAGCGGCGTTGAGCTCTACCGCCGGCAGGCCGAGACCCTTCACCAGGCGCCGGCGCTTGTCATCGTCGCCATTGACGGGCGCTTCGAGAACGAACCGGTGGGCAAGCAGGCGGCCCGATACGGCTGCGTTCTGCCGGTCGCCTGGTCGTTCATGCTGGCGCTTCGCGCCCGCGGCCTGGGGTCGTGCTGGACCACCCTGCACATTTATGAAGAGGCCGAGGTGGCACGCGCCCTGGGCATTCCCGACACCATGACCCAGACCGTTCTGCTGCCGGTCGCCTACTACACCGGCGATGATTTCAAACCGGCCAAGCGGCCGCCCGCCGACAACTTTATCCACTGGAACCGCTGGGGCGAGCACAGGAGCCCAGCCGGATGACAAAGCGCCCCCAACGCCGGGCCAAGCAGATTGGCGACAGCCCGCCACCGCCGCAAGGCACGCCCGGCGGTCAGTACCGGCCGCTCAGCGCCGGCGAGGTCGAGCGCATCCACCGCGCCGCCCTTGAGGTGCTGGCCCGTACCGGCATGGCCGGGGCCACCGAGACCGTGCGCGATCTGGCCCTGAAAAAGGGCTGCCGTCTCGACGATGACGGCCGCCTGTTGTTTCCCCCGGCCCTGGTCGAGGACATTGTCGCCGGGGCGGCGCGGTCCTTCGTCATGCACGGCCAGGACCCCCGCCACGACCTGGAAATCAAACCCGAGTACGTCCACTTCTGCACCGGCGGCGCGGCGGTCAAGATGCTCGACCACGAGACCCGCCAGTACCGCGACGCTACGGTGGTCGACCTCTACGACCTGGCGCGACTGTGCGACACCCTGCCCAATATTCAGTGGTTCACCCGCCCGGTGGTGGCCACCGAAATCACCGACTGGTACGAGCTCGACATCAACACCGCCTACGCCTGCGCCGCCGGCACGACGAAGCACATTGGCACCAGCCTGACCCTGGGTGATCATGTGGAGAAGCTGGTCGACATGTTCGACGTTATGCTCGGCGGCGACGGGCGGTTTCAGCAACGACCATTCCACACCGCCCATGCCACCACCATCGTCTCGCCCCTGACCTTCGCCGAAGACAGCAGCGGCGTGGCCACGGCGGCGGCGCGCCACGGCATGCCGATCCTCAGCCTCAACGGCCCCCAGTCCGGGGCTACCGCGCCGGCGGCCCTGGCCGGCACCATGGTGCTGTCGGTGGCCGAGGCCCTGGCCGCCCTGGTCGCCATCAACCTGGTGCAGCCCGGCCACCCGGTGGTCATGGGAAACGCCACCTTCGTGTCCGATTTGCGCACCGGCGCCTTTAGCGGTGGTGGCGGCGAACAAGCGGTGCTGGCCGCCGCCTCGGCCCAAATGTCCAACTTCTACGGCATTCCCAGCGGCGTCCTGGCCGGCATGTCGGATTCCAAGCTACCCGACAATCAGGCCGGCTTTGAGAAGGCCATCACCGATCTCACGGCCGGTTTCGCCGGCGCCAATTTCGTCTACGAATCCGTCGGCATGCTGGCCGGGCTGCTGGGTTGCTCGTTCGAGGCCATGGCCATGGACGACGAGATGATCTCCAACATCCGCCGCACCATGCGCGGCATCGAAGTCACCGATGAGACCCTGTCGGTCGATGTCATCGAGGAGGTGGCGCGGGGGCCGGGTCACTTCCTCGGCACCGGCCAGACCCTGGCGCTCATGGAAAGTGAATACGTCTATCCCAGCCTGGCCGACCGGGCCACGCCCGACGAATGGCAGGAGCGCGGCAGCAGCGACATGTGGGACCGGGCGCACCAACAGGTCACGGCGGTCCTGGCCGAGCATTATCCGGACCACATATCGACCGCCGCCGACCAGCGCATCCGCGAGCAGTTCCCCATCCGCCTGGCGCGCGAACACATGGCGGCCAGTACCCTGAAAACCGGATCATGACGGACCACGCCCAAGCCATTGTCATCGGCGGCGGCATCGTCGGCTGCAGCGTGCTCTACGGCCTGACCAGGGCGGGCTGGACCGACGTGACGCTGCTCGAACGGCTTGACCTGACCGCCGGGTCGACCTGGCACGCCGCCGGCAACGTGGCCTATTTCGGTCACTACCCGGGCATATCCCGGCTCTATGTGGATTCCGTCAGGATCTACCAGGAGGCGGAACAGGAGACCGGCCAGTCGGTCGGCTTTCATTCGACCGGCGGCTTGCGCCTGGCGACCAACCAGCAGGAGCTTGACGCCTATCGCAGCCTGGCGCCGCTGTTCGCGGGGCTTGGCATTGGCTACCACGTGATCAGCCCCGACGAAGTGGCCAAACTCCACCCGCTGCTTGATACCAGCAATATCCTCGGCGCCGCCCATACCCTGGGCGACGGCCATATGGACCCATCCGGGGCGACCCTGGCGGTCGCCGCCGGCGCCCGGGCGCGGGGCGCGACGATCCACCAACAGTGCCCGGTCAGCGGCCTGACGCAGCGCGGCGACGGCATCTGGGAAGTAACCACCAACCAGGGCGTCATGACCGCTAATACGGTGGTGCTGGCGGCGAGCTTCTGGAGCCGGGAACTGGCCGCCCCTCTCGGCCTCAACCTGCCGCTCTATGCCCTCGAGCACCAGGCCGTGGTGACCGAGGCCATCCCTGAGATCGAGGCTCTGGATTTTGAGCTGCCCACGGTGCGCGACCCCGATGCGCCAGCCAACGTGCGCCAGGAGAGCAACGGGCTGATCTGCGGTGTTTACGAGTCAGCGCCGAAATTCTGGGCCACCGATGGCATTCCCGCCGGCTTCGGCCGGGAACTGTTCGCCCCCGACATGGACCGCATCGAGCCCCATCTACTCAAGGTCATCGAGCGCCTGCCGGCGTTTGGCCGCGCCGGCATCAAGACCGTGGTCAACGGGCCGATTTGCTACACCCCGGACGGCAACCCGCTGCTCGGACCGGTTGCCGGCCTGCCCGGGCTATGGCTGGCCAACGGCTTCGCCATCGGCATCGCCACCGGCGGCGGCGCCGGTGACTATCTGGCCCGCTGGATGGTCGAGGGCGCGGCGCCCTACGCGGTCGATGGCATCGGCCTGGAACGCTTCGATGCCGCCATGACCCCGGACGACGCCCTGGCGACCATCTTTGATACCTATACGGCAGGCTACACCTTGCATTTGCCAGAACCATGATAGGCTCGACCCAGGGATACTGAGGGAGGCGACATCATGGCGGCCAATCACACAATTCACGGCGGCGACCACCGCCACCTGGCGTGGGACAATTCGACGCCACCGGCCATGACCGTGGCGCCCGGCGACATCGTCCAGTTCGACGATCTCGACGCCACCAGCGGCCAGTTGTCGGCAACCTCCACGGTCGACGACATCCGTACCCTGGATTTCGGCTTGATCAATCCCATCGCTGGACCGGTCTATGTGGACGGCGCCGAGCCGGGCGATGCCCTCAAGGTTACCCTGCTCGAATTCATCCCCAACGACTGGGCGTGGACCGCCATCGTGCCGGGCTTCGGCCTGCTGGCCGACGACTTCCCCGAGGCGGCCCTGCATATCTGGTCCTACGACAACACCTTCGACAATCCGGGCATGTATGGCGACGACGCCCGGGTGCCCATGAAGCCGTTCTGCGGCACCATAGGCGTGGCGCCGGGCGAGGCCGGCGCTTTCAGCACCGTGCCGCCGACATCGAGCGGCGGCAACATGGATATCCGCGACCTGTCGGCCGGCACCGAGCTTTACCTGCCGGTCAGCGTGCCGGGGGCGTTATTCTCCATCGGCGATTCCCACTGCGCCCAGGGCGACGGTGAGGTCTGCGGCACCGCCATCGAAAGCCCGCTGGGCGCGGTGGTCAAGTTCGAGCTGTCCAAAGGCGAGAACCTCAAGTTCCCGCGCTTCGTGACGCCGGGGCCGGTAACCCGCCACCTCGACGGCAAGGGCTACGAGGTCACCACGGGCATCGGCCCCGACCTCATGGTAGCGAGCAAGGACGCGGTGCGCGGCATGATCGACCGCCTCGGCGCGAGCCGGGGTCTCAGCGCCGAGCGCGCCTACATGCTGTGCAGCGTCTGCGCCGACATGCGGATCAGCGAAATTGTCGATATCCCCAACTGGGTGGTGTCGTGCTACCTGCCCCGCATCGTCTTCGAATAGGGCACGGCGCTCAGTGAATGTTGTTGTTCATTCAGACCTGCCCGAAGACTTTATCGACGTCCTCGAGGCGCGGTTTCCCGATGTGATATTCACCTGTTGCCGGAACTACGAAGATTTGCCGGGGCTGCTTAAGGACGTTTCTCCCGAGGTGATCTACGGCATTCGCTTCGCCGGCACGCCGGGGTTTCCCCGTGACGCCATTCTCGCCTCGACCGGGCTCAAGTGGTTCTCGGTGGGCGGCTCGGGCACCGACCATCTGGCGCCATGGGACCCTTTGGCCCTGACCGTGACCAACGCCGCCGGCGTGGCGGCCGACATGATGGCGCAGTATGCGCTCGGCGCGGCGCTATCCCTGACCCTGGGGTTTCCCGCCTTCGACGGCAAGCGGCGGGACCACCGCTGGGCTCACGCCCGGGTCGCCGGCATCGACGGCGAGACCGTTGCCATCATCGGCCTGGGCCATACCGGCGAGGCGGTGGCCCGGCGCTTCAAGGCCATGGGCCTGCGGGTTGTGGGCACCCGGGCCAATCCCCGGCCGACCGAGAACGTCGATCAGGTGTTCGGCACGGACCGGCTTCATGACGCGTTGGCCACGGCTGACATCGTCGTGGTCTGCGTCCCCCTGACCCCGGCGACACGCGGCCTTATCGATGCCGAGGCGATTGCCGCCATGACCCCCGGCGCCCTGGTGATCGACGTCTCCCGGGGCGGCGTTATTGTCGGCGATGCCTTGCTTGCGGGTCTGCGCTCGGGCCACGTGGCCGGCGCCGCTCTCGACGTGTTCGAGCACGAGCCCCTGCCCCCGGACAGCCCGTTTTGGGATTGCCATAACGTCATCATCACGCCCCATTGCTCCAGCGAGTACCCGGGCTGGGAACGGCGGTCAGCCGAGATGTTCTGCGACAACCTGGAACGCTTTCGTAGCGGCCAGCCCCTCGCCAACATCGTCGATCCAGCGCGGGGTTACTAGAATTCAATAATTAAGGGGACAGTATATTTAATTAATTAAATATACTGTCCCCTTAATTATGAGACTCGGCCAGGATCCAGTCACGGAACAGGGCGGCCTGAGCGCTTAGGGCTGCGTCGTTGGGAATCAGCAGGTAGAAGCCGCGGTCGGAATCCAGGGTCGCTGCGATGGGCCGGACAAAGGCGCCGCGGGCGATGTAATCATCGGCCAGGCGACCGCCGCCGAGGGCAATGCCCTGACCATCCAGCGCCGCCTGGATAAGCACCAGGTAGTTGTCGAATTCGAGGCCGCGCCGGGCCGGCCGATCGTGGACCCCGACGGCATTCAGCCAGGCCTCCCAGGTCACCCAGTTGAGATCATGCTCGACCAGGTGCAACAGGGTTTCGTTGAGCAGGTCCTCGGGCCCGGTCAGGGGCGGTCGGCCCTCGAGATAGCCCGGCGCACAGACGGGAAAGACTTCGTTGTTCATCAGGTGCAGAGCTTCGAGCCCCGGCCACTCACCGCGGCCGTAACGCACCGCCAGGTCGATACCGGCGCCCGTAAGATCGGCCACCGGCGCGGCGGCGACCAGGCGTATCTCCACGTCCGGATGATCGACGCGAAACTTGGCGATACGCGACATCAGCCAGTAGGACGAAAAGCTGACGCTGGCCGCCACGGTAACCTCGGCATGGCGCGGCGCCTGGCGGATTTCCACAGCCGTGTTGGCGATGTGCTCGAGGCCCATGGTCACCGCCGCCTGCAGGCGCTGGCCCGGCGGTGTCAACAACAGGGTTCTGGGGCGGCGGCGAAACAACGCAACGCCGAGATGAACCTCGAGGCCCTGGATCTGCCGGCTCACCGCCGCTTGCGTCACCCCCAGCTCACGGGCCGCCCGGGTGAAGTTGAGATGCCGTGCAGCGGCCTCAAAGACCACCAGACCGTTCGGCGGCGGCAATTTTGACCGTAGGCTGACCATTACAAAAACTCATCCGTAACATGACAATTTGTGCAATTTACCCTCGCTATGGGCCGTGTATCAATAGCGTAGGTTATGATTAACCGAGCACGGCAAGACCCAGGGACAACCTTTCCAGCAGGATCAAGACCATGGCCATTGTGATCAACGCGGATTCCAAGACCGTTGTCATCTTCGATCGCGACGACACCGTCGATAGCCGCGCCTTGTCTCTGCTGGTGGCAAAGGGCACGGCCCGGCCAGCCCCGCGCGACGAGTTCGCCGCCATGCGCCAAGTCGAGTCCGAGGTCTACCAGACCCAGCCCTAGGCGGCTATCTCCCTCAGGGCAAGGTACTGGGAACCGGTGATTGCCAAGGTTATGATGCGCGCCCGCACCCCCAGCTAGACGAGAGCGTCCATGGCCAAACCCCGCATCATTGTGACCCGCCGCCTGCCCGACCCGGTCGAGCGGCGGCTTGCCGAGCATTTCGACGCGGTGTTCAATCGCGACGACGCACCCCTGACCCAGGATGGGTTGCGCCACGCGCTGACCGACGCCGATGGGGTAGTGCCCACGGTGTCCGACCGCATCGATGCCGAGGTACTGGGAGCCAAGCCCTTGCGCGCCCGGTTGCTGGCCAACTTCGGCGTCGGCTTCAATCACATCAACATCGAGGCCGCCCGCACGCGGGGCCTGGCGGTGACCAACACCCCCGGCGTGCTGACCGACGCCACCGCCGATCTTGCCATGACGCTTATGCTCATGGCGGCGCGGCGCGCCGGCGAGGGCGAGCGCCATGTGCGGGCCGGGGATTGGACGGGCTGGCGGCCGACCCACATGATGGGTCATCAGGTCACCGGCAAGACCCTGGGCATTATCGGTTTCGGTCGCATCGGCCAGGCGGTGGCGCGGCGCGCCCGCGAAGGCTTTGGCATGACCGTGCTGTACTACACGCCGTCGCCGATGAGCGGCGCGGCGGCTGATGGGGCCGAGGCCTGCGGCTCGGTCGAAGAGCTGCTGGCCCGCGCCGACTTCGTCTCGCTGCACTGCCCCGGCGGCGGCGCAACCCGCCATTTGATCGACAGCAACCACCTGGCCGCCATGAAACCCGGCGCCATTCTGGTCAATACGGCGCGGGGCGACGTGATCGACGAGGCGGCCCTGGCCAAGGCCCTGGCGGACGGGCGCATCGCCGGCGCCGGCCTCGACGTCTACGAGGCCGAGCCCACGGTGCACCCAGATCTGCTGGCTCAGGAGAACGTGGTGCTGCTGCCCCACCTGGGCAGCGCCACCGAAGAAACCCGCACCGCCATGGGCATGAAGATGGCGGACAATGCCCTGGCCTTCTTCGCCGGCGAGGCGCCGCCGGACCGGGTTGTCTGACGGTCTTCCCGGCATGACCAAGGAACGCCGTCTTACTCGGCCACGTTCAAGGCGTCCTGCAGCGCCGCCATGCGCACCGGTTTGTTGAGCGTGGTGACCGAGCGCAAGCCTTTGGCCTCGCCCAGCTTCTTGGCCAGGGTCGCGTAATCCGGCGCGAAGCCGGTGACAATGATCAGATGCAGATCAATGTTATTCTCCGCCAGCCATTGCACCAACTCGACACCATCGGTGCCTGGCATGACCACATCGATGACAGCCATGTGCGGATTGAACACCTCACACAGAGACATGAATTCACGCCCGTCGGCGGCGGCTTCAACCTGAAAACCAAGTTTCTCGGCCACCCGCACCACGAAATTTCGGAACCGAGGCTCGTCATCAACCACAAGCAAACGCTTGCCATTCATCGCATCACTCATTCGAACTCCTTCGACGTTACGATTGCCGCTGGCGATGCCAGGGCCAGGGTAGCGGGCGTTGCTTTGTTTCCAGGTATTCCCGGGACGTCGACTTCCTGGTCGATAACCAGGCCAGATTCCAACAGGTCCCGTTCCTGAGATCTGTACAGCGCGGCCGCTTCCTTGGAATACACTTCCTCTGTCGTCTTGCCGATAATCTGTTGGTTGGATCGGCCGGTGTTGTTCTCCCACGCGGAATTGACGAAGAGAAATTTGCCTTCCGTATCTCTGATAATGATCTCGACCGGGATATTGTCGACAAATGCCCTGAAGAGCGCCTCGCTGTCCCGCAACGCCGCCTCGGCCTGCTTGCGCTCGGTGATGTCGGTGCGGATACCGACATAGCCGCCGTCGCTAGTACGGCTTTCACGGCACAACAGCCAGCGGCCGTCGCGCAGGTGTTGTTCGTAGGGTTCCTGCTCGCTCGAAAAGGCTTCCACGCGGTCTTGGACCCAGCGGTCCGCGTCGGTGATTTCCTCATTGTCCTGGCCACGCGCGGCGGCGGCACGGGCGACATCTTCGAGGCCGACTCCCGGCACCAGGACATCGTCGATCCAGGGATAGAACTCGCGATACTTCTCGTTGCAGAAGACCAGCCGGGCATCGGCATCGTAGTAGATGAACCCGTCGTTGGTGCTCTCGATGTCCGGGGCCACGACGCGGCCATTGTTCCGGTTCCGCCAACAGGTGTTGCGCATTCCCGAGCCCGGTTCGAACGCCAGGCTCACAAGCCATCGACTAGTTGAATCGTGTCGCTACGATAGTGAGTAACCTTTGTTAAATATTCGTTAACAACAATTTTTCTCGGAGCTCAGATTCTGACCTGGAACACGGCCAAAATGAGACCCGCTAGATCCGATCCGGAGGCGCCGTCAACGCCCGACTACGAATGACGAATCCGGGCCGGCTTCAGCTGCCCTTGAACACCGGCCTACGCTTCTCCTTGAAGGCGGCAATGCCTTCCTGCAAATCATCGCTGGCGGCGATGGCACCGAGCAGCCGCCGGTTGCGGTAGGCGGTCTCGGTCAGGGCCGTGGCAACCACATCGTCGGCCAGTTCCTTCAGGGCCTCAATGACCATCGGGGCATAGCCGGCAATGGTACGGGCCATGGCGGTCGCCGCCGCAACTTCCTCGCCGTCGGGCACCACCCGGGTGACCAGCCCGACCTCATAGGCCCGGGCCGCATCCATGGGCTCGCCGAGCAACATAATCTCCATGGCGATCTTGGGCGGCACCCGGGCGGCGAGACCGGCGATCAGCCCGCCGGTAATGCCGACCTTGGCCTCCGGATAGAGGAACTTGGTGCTTGTCCCGGCGACGCAAAGGTCACTCATCTGCATCAACACCATGGCGCCACCGACGCACCAACCCCGGGTCACGCAGATCACCGGCTTGACCAGATCGACGCCGATGCCGGGTACCGCGCGCCACATATCCGGCGGCGGGTCCTTGAGATCGAGGCCAACCGAGAAATGATCGCCCCGAGCGGCCAGCACGGCGACTCGCTCGTCGCCTTCGGCGAAGCGTTGCCACGCCGCCTGGAGACCGCTGACCACCGCCTCGTTGAGGGCGTTGCGAACCTCGGGACGCTCGATGGTGATGACGGCGATGTCGTCCTCGACCACGTATGAAACCAGATTCTGGGACATATCACTCTCCTTTATTAAGCGTGGCGCGGCCGTCCACCGCCTTAGCGCCGTCGCCGGCGGCGCCGACAATCAGCGGGTTAACGTCGAGTTCGGTCAGGCGCTCGCCCAGGCTGGCAGCGAGGTGGCTGACCCGGCTGGCGGCTTCGGCCACGGCGGTCACATCGGCCAAGGGCCGGCCTCGGGCGCCGTCGAGCAACGGCCACAGCTTGAGACGCTTGATCATGGTCAGAGCATAGTCCGGCGAGATCGGCGCCAGGGCGACCTGGACATCCTCGACGACCTCGACCAGCACACCGCCGAAACCGATGACGATCAACGGCCCGAACGCCGGATCGAAGCGGGCGCCGACAATCATCTCGGCAACGCCGCTGGCCATTTCGGCGACCACACAGCCGGCCATGTCATGGAAGCCATGGCTCGCCAGGGATGCGGTGATGTCGTCCCAGGCCGCGCCCACCGCGTCATCATCGGCCAGTCCGACCTTGACCCCGCCGGCATCGCTCTTATGCACCAGGGTCGGGCTTTGCGCCTTGAGCACCACCGGATAGCCAAGCCTGTCGGCCGCCGCCACCGCGTCGTCCCGGGTTGCCGCGAAGATGTCGCCGGTGGTGGCCACACCGGCCGCGCGCAACAAGGCCTTAGCTTCGGTCTCGCTCAGCGCGCCGGCAGCCGGCAGTCCGTCAGGAATGGTTACCGATTCAACCGCGATCGCATCGGGAACAGGCGTCGCCAGGTCACGGAAGGTCTTCAAACAATGAATTGCGGCGTCGATGCCGGGCAGCGATGGATAGTCGTGACGTTCCAGCACCGGCGTCATTTCGCGACGCACCAGACCCGCCTGGGCCGTCACCAGCACCGGCTTATCGGCCGCCTTGGCGGCGCTGACGAAAGCGTCCACGGTCTCGCCGATGAACGGCTGCGGCGTCATGGCCAGAATGATGCAATCAACATTGGCGTCCCTGGCGATTATGCCGGCGGCCTGGGCCGAGCGGTCGGGGCCGTAGCCCTTCTGGCTGGCGCCCAGGTCGATGGGCAGCCGGCGATGGGGCTCGGCATAGCTCTCCGCCAGCGCCGCCACGGAGTCGTCGGTCAGCACCGCCGACTCGAATTCGCTCGCCGCCAGCTTGTCGGTGGCCAGCACGGCGCCGCCGCCCGAGCCCGAGACCACGGCGTATCGCGTGCCCCGCGCCGGGGCGCAGCGCGAGATGACGTCGGCGGCGCGGATCATGTCCTCGGCCTCGTCGAACAGCACGGCGCCATAATGGGCGGCGGCGGCCTGAAAAGCGGCGAATTCACCGGCGATACTGGCGGTGTGCGAGGTCACCGCCCGCGCCCCAGATGCCGAACGGCCGGCCTTGGTGATCAGCACCGGCTTGCCCACCTCGCGCGCCCGGGCCAGGGCCGCAACGAACCGCGCCGGGGTCTTGAGACCCTCGATGTAGCAGGTGATGACCCGGCTTTCCGGGTCGTCGATATAGTGCTCGAAGACATCGACCAGTTCGAGGTCGGCCTGATTGCCGACCGAAACGCAGGCGCTGAACCCGGCCCCGGTATCAAGCGCCGCGGCATACATCTGGGTCATCAGGGCGCCGGACTGGCTGACCAGGGCGATGTTGCCGGTGGTCAGGCCGCCGCCCAGGGTGAAGACCACCGTGGGCGACAGGGCCAGACCCCGGCGCGGCACCGCGAGGCCGAGACAATTGGGACCCAGCAGGCGCATGCCGGCGGCCCGGGCGGTCTCGACCAGGGCGTTCTGGCGGGCGAGGCCCTCGGGTCCAGCCTCGGCGAAGTTGGACGAAATCAGGACGCAGGCCTTGACCCCAGCGGCGGCACACTCGCCGACCACGCCGTCGAC
>JAYGEF010000257.1:0-5401 GCA_046582535.1 Alphaproteobacteria bacterium | reverse complement strand
CAGGGCACGATCCTGCCATCGGGCAAGCTTGAGCGCGCCTCCTTGCTGGGCCGTTTTCACATCAAGCTAAGAGGCAAAGTTGCCGGCGACGAGGGGCACGGCAAATGGCTCGGCCCCCAAGGGGAATGCAACGGCACGTTCGTCCTGACACGCGCCGGCAGCAGCTAGGCCGCGCCGGGCGTCTCGCCGGCGAGCACGATTTCGATCAGGGCGATGGTCTCGTCCCGGCCGTAGAGGGCGATGAACGAACCCATGCGCGGTCCCTGGCTTTGGCCCAGCAGAGTTTCATAGAGCGCCTTGAACCATTCCCGCAGAGGCTCGAAGCCGTGGCGCTTGCCGATTTCGTATACCTCGAACTGGATGGCCTCGGCGTCGTCGGGTAACGACGGCAGCGCCGCGGCGAGGTCTTCGAGGGCGCGGCGCTCGATATCGTCGGGAGCGCGGAACTGCTTCGCCGGCTTGACGAAGTCCTGGTAGTAGTGGACCGCATAACCGGCCAACTCATCGAGCATGGGCGCGCTTTCCGGCGAAGCGTCAGCGTCGTAGCGCGAAATGAAGCCCCACAGCACGTCGGTGTCCTCGGCGTTGCAGACGCTCGCCAGGTTCAACAGGATGCTGAATGACAACGGCTGACTGAGGCGCGGCGGTGTGCCGCCGTGGATATGCCAGACCGGGTTGTTGAAGCGCTCCTCGGGCGACTGCCCGACATACTTTTCCAGGTGCGTGGCGTAGTCGTCGACCTGGCGCGGGATGACATCGAAGTACAGGCGCTTGGCCTTCCTCGGCGCATTGTACATAAACAGGCCGAGGCTCTCCTCGCTGCCGTAGCGCAGCCATTCGTCGATGGTCAGGCCGTTGCCCTTGGTCTTGGAAATCTTCTGGCCGGTCTCGTCGAGGAATAGCTCGTAGTTGAAGCCCACCGGTGGCGCGACCCCGAGAATGCGGCACAGGTTACCCGAATGCTTGACCGAATCGATGAGGTCCTTGCCCGACATTTCGTAGTCCACGTCGAGCGCCATCCAGCGCATGGCCCAGTCGGTCTTCCAGCCAAGCTTGCAGTGGCCGCCGGTGACCGGCAGTTCGGTCGTGGTGCCGTCCTCGTCCTTGAAGGTCACCGTGCCCGCGGCCGCATCGACGGCGAGGAGCGGCACCTGAAGCACGTGGCCGGTCTTGGGACTGATGGGCAGCACCGGCGAGAACGTCGCCTGGCGCTCGGCCCGCAAGGTCCCCAGCATGTATTCCATGATTTCGTCGTAATGCTCGAGGATGGCGATCAGGGCGTCATCGAACATGCCGCTGGCGTAACACTCGGTCGAGCTCTTGAAGTCATATTCGAAGCCGAAGCGGTCGAGGAAGGCGCGCAGGCGGGCGTTGTTGTGGTGGCCGAAGCTCTCGTGAGTGCCGAACGGGTCGGGCACCTTGGTCAGGGGCGTGCCGATATGGGCCGCCAGCATTTCCTGCTCGGGCAGATTGCCGGCAACCTTGCGCAGGCCGTCCATGTCGTCGGAAAAGGCGAACAGCCGGGTCGGCGCGTCGGACATCAGGGAGAAGGCGTGACGCACCATGGAGGTCCGTGCGACCTCGCCGAAGGCCCCGATGTGGGGCAACCCGCTGGGACCGTAGCCGGTCTCGAGCAGCACATAGCCCTTGGCCGGGGTTTTATCGCCGGTGCGCTCGATGATCATGCGCGCTTCCTGGAAGGGCCAGGCGTTACAGTCGAGTGCCAGTTCGCGGTCGCTGGTCATCTTTTTGGTCCCGGTGAAAATGCGGCGCGACCATGGGCGAAAGCCGCCGCGCCGTCAATGGCATGGCGGCAAAATTGCGTCTGCTAACGTCAGCCCTACTTTTTAACCCAACCGCCTATATAGTTGCGCCATGAACGAGCCGTCGCCGCCGAGCCCTCCCGCCACCACTGCCGACACCCCAGCCCTCGTGGCCGGGGCGCGCGGCGCGGTGTGGTATGTGGCCGGCGCCGAGCCCGAGGATATCGACCACCGCCAGGCCGCAGCCCTGGCCCGGGAGACGCCGCCGCTGGTCTGCCACGGGCCGGAGACCGCGGCCCGGCTCGGCTGTCCGGTATTCCCGGCCCTCGACGTGCTCGAACTTTATGCTTTTGTCCGGCCCGCCACGTTTTGTCTGCCGACCAGCCGTGGCCTGGCCCGGGCCCTGGGTCTCGATCTCCCTGAAGACCTGGCCGCCGAGGCCGCGGTGGTGGCCGAGTCGGCAACCCTGTTGCTGGGTGAGCTGGCCACCGCCGATGATGAGGCCAAGGAAGAAGCCGCGCCCATCGCTGCTACTATGGCCCGGGGCAATTGGCTGTGGTCGCTCCATATCCTCCAGGCCCTGGGACCGATCGGCGCCCGAGTGGTTCACGGCGGCATCGACGTCTGGACCCGCCTGCCGGAATGGAGCGAGCACGCGCCCCAGGGCGACCCGTCGAGCCTTGGCGTCGATCCGGCCGAGGCCCGAACCCGCCTGACCGCGTTGCTCGGCAGCGAGGCCGAACCGCGGCCGCAACAGGCCGACTACGCCTCCGCCGTCAGCGCCGCCTTCCAGCCCCGCGACGACGGCGATCAGGCCACCGTGGTGCTGGCCGAGGCCGGCACCGGGGTCGGCAAGACCCTGGGCTACATCGCGCCGGCCAGCCTGTGGACCGAGAAGAACCAGGGCCCGGTGTGGCTGTCGACCTTTACCAAGAACCTCCAGCGCCAGATTGATCAGGAGCTCGACGTGCTCTATCCGGATCCGGTCCAGAAGGCGCGCAAGGTGGTGGTGCGCAAGGGCCGCGAGAATTACGTCTGCCTGTTGAACTTCGAGGACGCGGCGTGGGCCCTGGCCGGGCGCGCCGGCGACGCGGTGTCCCTCGGCCTGCTGGCGCGCTGGCTGCGGCGCAGCCGCGATGGTGACATGGTGGGCGGCGATTTTCCCGCCTGGCTGGCCGGGCTGGCTGGCCGCGGCCGCACCTTGGGCCTCACCGACCGCCGCGGCGAATGCATCTATTCCGCCTGTCCGCACTATAAGAAGTGCTTCATCGAGCGCGGCATCCGCCGGGCGCGCCGCGCCGACATGGTCATCGCCAACCACGCCCTGGTGATGAACCAGGCGGCCATGCATGCGGCGCTGGGCGGTGACGAAGACCCCAACCTGCCGCCGCGCTACGTGTTCGATGAAGGCCATCATGTGTTCAACGCCGCCGACGGCGCCTTCGCCTCGCACCTGTCGGGCCTGGAAGCTTCCGAGCTGCGGCGCTGGCTGCTCGGGGCGGAATCCGGCGGCAGCCGCAGCCGGGCGCGGGGCCTCAAGGCGCGAGTCGAGGACCTCATCGTCGACGACGAAGACAGCGCCCTGCTCGACGCCATCCTCAAGGCGGCGCGCATTCTGCCGAGCTCGGGCTGGCAGCAGCGCCTCGCCGCCGGCGATGCCCAGGGTCCAGCCGAAGCGTTCCTCGCGGCGGTGCGGGCCCAGGTACTGGCCCGCGCCGGCGACCGCAACGGCGGTTATGGCCTGGAATGCGCCGTCGATCCGGCCTGCGACAATCTGATTGCCGCGGCGGCGACCCTCGACGGCGCCCTCGACCGGCTCGCCGTGCCGTTGCTGGTTCTCGCCGAGCGTCTGGCCCGGCGCATGGTCGACGAAGCCGCCGACATGGACACCGCGACCCGCCTGCGTATCGAAGCCATTTGCCGCAGCTTCGCCCGGCGCGGCGGTCTGACCATTGGCACGTGGCGTCAGATGCTGGCCAGCCTCAAGGACGAAACCCCGGCCGCCTTCTTCGACTGGTTCGCGGTTGAGCGCATCGACGGCCGCGAGATCGACGTCGGCATGCGGCGCCACTGGATCGACCCGACCCTGCCCTTCGCCGAGTATGTGGTGCGCCCGGCCCATGGCGTGCTGCTGACCTCGGCAACCTTGCGCGACGGGACCGGCGACGACGAGGCCGACTGGGCCACCGCCGAGACCCGCACCGGCGCGGTCCACCTGACCAACCCGGCGGTGCGCGCCGGCGTGCCGTCGCCGTTCGACTACGGCGCCCAGACCCGGATGCTGGTGGTCAGCGACGTGCGCCGCGACAATCCCGATCAGGTCGCCGCCGCCTATCGCGAGCTATTTCTCGCCGCCGGCGGTGGCGCCCTCGGTCTGTTCACCGCCATCGCCCGCCTGCGCGCCGTCCACGGCCGCATCGCCGGCCCCTTGGAGGACGCCGGCGTGGCGCTTTACGGCCAGCATGTGGATGCCCTCGATACCTCGACCCTGGTCGATATCTTTCGCGCCGAGGAAAACGCCTGCCTGCTGGGCACCGACGCGGTGCGCGATGGCGTCGACGTGCCGGGCCGGTCGTTGCGCCTGATCGTCTTCGACCGGGTGCCGTGGCCGCGCCCCGACCTGCTCCACCGGGCGCGCCGCGCCGCCGCCGGAAGCAAGGGCTACGACGACATGCTGACACGGCTCAAGCTGCGCCAGGCGTTTGGCCGCCTGGTGCGCCGGGCCGACGACCGGGGCATCTTCGTCATGCTCGACGGCGCGCTGCCGTCGCGTCTGCTGGGGGCGTTCCCCGAGGGCGTCGAGGCCCAGCGCATGGGCCTCGCCGAGGCGGTGGCCGAGACCCGCGACTTCGTTGGTCCATAATCGGCTGTGAATTCACCCGGACCGGGTGTACAAAGCCGCGTTCGCCATTCACATTTTTGAATTTGGTTCGAGGCTTCGATGGTCACTCATCATACCGCGCTGATCTACACCATGGTTCTGGTCTCCGCCGCCGACGGCGACATGACCGATGCCGAGCTGGCGGCGATCGGCGAGATCGTGCGCACCCTGCCGGTGTTCAGGGACTGCAATGCGGATCTCCTGACCAGCTCCTCCGAGGACTGCGCCAACCTGCTGGGCGAGGATGAGGGACTCGAGACCGTGCTTGGCATCATCGCCCGGTCGCTGCCGGAGGGCTTGCGCGAGACCGCCTATGTGGTCGCCTGCGAGGTGGCGGCGGCCGACCTGGTGGCCGATCAGGAAGAATTGCGGCTGCTTGAAATGCTGCGCTTTCACCTCGAAATCGACCGGCTGCACGCCGCCGCCATTGAGCGCGCCACCCGGGCGCGTCACGCCACGGCCTGATCCATGGACCAGGACCAATGACCGAGACTGGCATCGCCCTGGTCACCGGGGCCGGCCTGCGCATCGGCCGCGCCATCGCCCTGGACCTGGCCGATCATGGCTGGGCGGTTGCAGTCCATTATCATCGTTCGGCCGAGGCGGCGACGGCGGTGGTGGAGGAAATTCGCCGCGCCGGCGGCATTGCCAAGGCCCTGGCCGCCGACCTTTCCGACGAGGCCGCGACGGCTGCGCTGGTGCCCCATTGCGTCGATACCCTGGGCGCCCCCACCCTGTTGGTCAACAATGCCTCGGT
>JAYGEF010000177.1:0-2198 GCA_046582535.1 Alphaproteobacteria bacterium | reverse complement strand
AAATTGAACGGCAGGATAATGACGACCGTACCCAGGGGCGTCTTTTGGGTGAAATGAAACTGGCCGTCGGCCACCGGGCCGATCACCTTGCCGGCGTCGTGGCGGGCAACCTCTCCGTAATAGTCGGTCGCCGAGATACCCCACTGCACCTCGTCGGCGGCTTCCTTGTAGGGTTTGCCCATTTTGCGGGTCATCATTTCGGCTACGAGCGGCTTCAACGCGGCCATCTTGCGCGCGACTTCGTGCATCATTTCGGCACGTTGCAACGGGTTGATGGCGTTCCATTCCTTTTGCGCCCGATTGGCGGTGACAATAGCCTCATCGACTTCGGCTTCCGTGGCGTCGGCCATTTCGCCGATGCGGTCCTCGGTGGCAGGGTCGATGATGTCGAGGCGTTCGGTGGCGCTGCTGCCGCGCGCCGCGCCGTCGATGTAAACTGACCCGCTGAGGCGGGAAAATTCCGTAAGCGCGTTCATGGATGGGCTCCCTGCTTTTTTATTGTTGTGTCGAAATCCGGCCGAGGTACCACTGGATAAAGCGTTTGGTGCCGGGTTCCCGATCGGAATAGGGCCCCGGTGTGTAGCGCGACGAGTTCACGCCAGCCTGATTGTCGCCAATAATAGTGGTGTCCTGGATGGTGGTCACGTCCCACATCCACTTGAGTCGATCAACGTCGTAGTCGCCCTCCTCCGCATCCTCGTGAACCAACCAGGTCAACACCACGTCCGTGAGTTTGCCGTTGACCGGCGTGAAGCGAAAAGTGGTGATGTGATCGTTAGCGCAGTAGAGGTAGAACAGCGGGCCGAACATCAATATGCACTCGCCGCGGTCGAATTCCCTGATGTCGCCGAGCAGCGGCGCCACGGCCTGGCCGTCTTCGGACAGAGTCACAAAACCTTCACGGATCGGCTGGCGGAAAGCGCTGTGGGGTTGTTCGGGTAAATCCGTGTCGTTGCGCAAAAAGCCGGTGGGGTGGCCCATGGCCGCTGTCTTTTCGTTCCACGCCTCAACGGTTGGCGCATAGGCATTGGCCTTCCTGTCGTTGGCGGCCACGTAGGCGTTGACCATGGCGTATTCCGGATGGGCCGGGGCACAGTGATAGCACTCGCGGAAGTTCTCCACCGCCAGCTTCCAGTTGCCGTGGGTCGGGTAGGTCTCGCGGTGGACGATCTTAGTGCGACCGATGGCGAAGTGGCTGATGAACGGGTCCAGGGTCTTGACGATGACGCTGAAGTCGGTCGGCTCGCCCGCGGCCAGATTGATGAAAATCATCCCCTCGTAGACCCGCACATGGCAGCGATGTAGCGGATAGTCGGCCTTGTCGAAGCCTTCAGGCATGCGCCGTGCCGCCACCAGATCGCCGCTTAGGGAGTAGGTCCAGGCGTGATAAGGACATGTCAGGCGGAGCGCATTGCCGTGTTCCTCGAGACAGATACGCGAGCCTCGGTGGCGGCAGACGTTGTAGAAGGCGTTAATCGCGCCGGCCTCGTCGCGGGTCACAATGATCTCTTCGTCGCCCACCGGATACAGGATGTAGTCACCGGTGTTGGGTAGCCGCGAGACGTGATCCACGTAGAGCCATTGCTTGGCGACGATGCGCTCCAGGTCGAGCTTGAAAATCTCTTCATCGCCGTAGAACGGCTGTTCGAGAGTGAAGCCGGGCTTCTGCCGGGCGACCAGTGCTTCGAGAGTGGTTCCGTTGTTTAGTGTCATGATTAGTTGCTACCCTACGGTATCAGATAACGGGCGAGAAATTCGCAGATTACGTCGAATTCGGCTTGCGAAGCCGGGCCGTTGAAGCGCGCCCGCATGAAGCTGTGAATCATGCCCGGCGCCACCCGGTAGGTCACGTCGCCGCCGGCGTCGGCCATGCGTTCGGCAAACAGTTTGCCCTCGTCGCGGGCGGCGTCGACCTCGGCCACGTGGAGCAAGGCAGGCGGCAGGTCGCGGTAATGCTCGGTCATCAGCGGACAGGCGTAGGGGTCGCTGTGGGTCGCCGGGTCCGGCATGTAGGTCTTGCGGTACATCTTGGTCGCCGCCGTCGACTGGATCGGCGCGTGGGCATAGGTGGTGAACGACGGCAAAGTGCCCTCGCTGCGAAAGCCCGGATAGATGATCGCCTGGACCGCTACGCTGGGGCCTTTGCGGTCGCGCGCCGCGAGGCAGACGGCGGCCGCCAGGTTGCCGCCGGCGCTGTC
>JAYGEF010000162.1:0-2602 GCA_046582535.1 Alphaproteobacteria bacterium | reverse complement strand
GGCAAGATCCGCTACGCCGGGGTCAGCAATGAAACCGCCTGGGGACTCACGCGCTTTGCCGCCCTGGCCGAAAGCGAGGGCCTGCCGCCCATCGTCTCACTGCAGAACGTCTACCACCTGCTCAAGCGCGATTACGAGACCGAGATGGCCGAGGTCTGTGAGCGTGAGAACATCGGCATGCTGGCATTCTCGCCCATCGCCACCGGCATCCTGACCGGCAAGTACTCGGGCGGCGCCATGCCCGAAGGTTCACGTCTGGCGACCTACCCGCAACGCTTCCGCGACCGCTACGGCCATCCCAAGGCGCTTGAAGCCGCCGACCGCTACGTGGCCATTGCCCGCGAGGCCGGTATGGACCCGGCGGCCATGGCGGTAGCCTGGGTTCGCGGCCGGCCCGGCGTCGCCTCGGCCCTGCCCGGCGTCACCCGGCCGGAGCATGTGGAGGCCATCATCGCCGGCGGCGACTTGACCCTCAGTGACGATATTCTGGCGGCCATCGACGCGGTTCACGCCGAGATCAAGAACCCGGTGGTCTAGAAAGTTCAGCCCGCGCCAGTCTTTGTCACGACAAGAGGGGGGCCGCCGACCGTTCGGCGTGAGCCCCAATCTGTGTGAATACAAGAGTGGGCGCTTGAACGCGCTTTTCAAAAATCTCCCTGGCTGGCGACCAAGCGTTCGGCCAATGCCGGCATGAGGTCGGCGTCGAGATTGGCGAAGGCGAAGCGCAGGTATGGCTCCTGGCCGGGGCCGAACATGCCGCCGGGAATGCACAGCACGTTGTGGTCGTCGGCCAGGCGCCGCGCCACAACGGCCGACGGGGTATCGCCGAACGGGTGCTTGAGATAGGCGAAATAGGCGCCGGCGCTGATAATCTCGTACGCCATGTCATTGCGCCGGAAGGCGTCGCGCAGAGCCTCGACCCGATGCTCCATGAGCGCCCGCTTATCGTCGCGCCAGCCGCCCAGTTGCTCGAGCCCGAACAGGGCCGCCGCCTGACCGATAGCCGGGGCGCAGATCGAAATGCAATCCATCGCCTTGATCTCCTGGGACAGCAACGTATCGCCGGCAATGATGGCGCCGGCGCGATAGCCGGTCAGGCAATAGACCTTGGAGAAGCTGTAGAGGTGAACCAGGGCGTCGCGCCAGTCGGGCCGGGCGAACAGGCCGTGGGGCGGGCGCTCGGCGGTAAGGAAGTCGCGGTAGGTCTCATCGACCACCAGGGCGATGCCGTGAGCCTTGGCGGCCTCGAAGAAGGCGTCCATATCGGCGTCGCTGAATACCGCGCCGGTGGGATTGTTGGGCGTGGTCAGGACAATGGCACGGGTGCGTGGGGTAATCAGCGCCGCCACGTCGGCGGCGTCGGGCACCCCGCCCCGGTCCTCGTGGAACGGCATATAGACCGGGACCACCCCCTGCATATCGAGCCACATGCGGTGATTGAAGTAATAGGGTACCGGCAGGATGACTTCGTCGCCGGGTTCCACCAGAGCCATGATCGCCAGACAGAAGGCCTGATTGCAGCCCGCCGTAATGGCAACCTCTTCGGTCTCGATGGCGCCGCCATAAAGCCGCGCCGTATGGCTGGCCAAGGCCGCGCGCAACGGCGTTATGCCCTGGATATCCGTATAGAGCGACGTCGCCGGGTCGGACACCAAGCCGGCCAGGTGATCGGTCAGCGCCGTGTCGGGCGGATAGCCCGGCACCGCCTGGCTGACGTCAAGCAGGGGTTTGTCAGCGGGAAAGTCGCGGCCATCGATCCAGCCATAGACTTCGGCGACGGGCGGTGGCGCGACAGCGCCGAGCAGCGGGTTGGTGGCGTAAGGCATGACTGGAGTCCGTGTGTCGGTCGGGGCGCGCATCATCGGCAGGCACCCCCATGGCGTCAAGCGCGCCGCGGTGTATACTCCCGCGCCAACAAATCCATCCAGCCGCCGAGGACACGACCATGACCAGCCACAACGCGCTTCGCCAGGACCGCATCGACCTGGCCGCCGCCTATCGTCTGGCGGTAATGCACGATCTCCACGAAGGGGTCTGCAATCACCTGACCTATGTACCCGAGGGCACCGACGACCGCATGTTGCTGATCGCCCATGGACTCCATTGGTCAGAGGTAACCGCGAGCAACCTGCTGCTGGTCGACTTTGACCGCAATGTCCTTGAGGGCGACGGCATCGCCGAGACCTCGGCCTTCTGCATCCACGCGCCAATCCATCAGTCCCGCCCGGAAGCGCGCTGCGTGCTGCACACCCACATGCCCTACGCCTCGGCCCTGACCATGCTTGAGGGCGGCCGCCTGGAGCCGGCCTTCCAGACCTCCCTGCGCTTCGTCGACAGCATCGCCTACGACTGGGACTACGACGGCATCGCCCTCGACCCCGCCGAGGGCAAGCGCCTGGCCAACGTGCTTGGCGACAAGCAGATCCTGTTCATGGGTCATCATGGCGTCATGGTGGTGGCGTCGAACGCGGCCCAGGCTTATGACGCGCTCTATTACCTTGAACGCGCCTGTATGACTCAGGTGCTGGCCATGTCGACCGGGCTGCCGCTCAAGCATGTGCCGCCGGCAGTGGTCAAGGCGACCAGATCGGAAGAGCACACG
>JAYGEF010000031.1:0-7762 GCA_046582535.1 Alphaproteobacteria bacterium | reverse complement strand
ACGCAAGCGCCTCTCCGCTTAGTCAGGAGGCCGCGTAAAACTATGGCCGCATCGATCGAGCGGCTCAAGCAGCGCGCCGAATTCCTCCATGTTGCCGCCGCGCGGCGCAAATGGGTCACACCCGGATTGATTCTCCAGGCCGCCACAAGTGTGGCCGCCCAAGACACCCCCCAGGGATTTCGTGTCGGCTATACGGCCAGCCGCAAGGTCGGCAATGCGGTGGCCCGCAACCGCGCCCGCCGCCGTCTGCGCGAAGCCGTCGCCCGGGTCATGCCGGTGCGCGCCGCGAGCGGCTTCGACTATGTGGTTATCGCCCGCCCGGCATCGATCACCCGCCCGTTCGACGATCTCACCGCCGACCTCACGTCGGCATTCGATGGCCTGGCGCGCAAGCACCGCGAAAAGGCGGCCCAATGATGTTGCTATCGCGAATGCTGCGCGGCCTGGTCCGCCTCTATCAGGTGGCCGTGTCGCCGTACATGCCCATGAGCTGCCGCTATCACCCGACCTGTTCGTCCTATGCCTGCCAGGCACTGGAGCGCTTCGGGCCGTTGACGGGAAGTTGGATGGCCCTGTGCCGCATCGCCCGCTGTCACCCGTGGAGCCGCCACGGGGTTGACCCGGTGCCCGAGCGCCAACCCAACGCCGGAGAACTGCAGGCATGAGCGATCAACAAAACGTCGTCCTCGCCATCGTCCTGTCGATCGTCGTCCTGCTCGGCTTCCAGTTCCTCTATGTGGCGCCCCAGCAGGAGCGTCTGGCGGAACAGCAGGCGGCCCAGGCGGAGCTTGCCCAGGAACAGGGCGACGGGCCGACAACGCCGGCCGCCAGCAACGCACCGGGCATGGCGGACGCCAGTGTCGCGCCGCCCATCGATGTTACGGCGAGCCGCGAAGACGCGCTTGCCGCGGCCCCTCGTATCGAAGTCGCATCGCCCCTCCTCCAGGGATCGATTTCCTTGGCCGGCGGCCGCATCGACGACATGATCCTGACCGCCTATCACGAGACCACGGACCCGGAAAGCCCGCTCATAACCCTGTTGTCACCCCAGGGCAGCAAGGGCGCCTATTTCGCCGAGTTCGGCTGGATCGGCCCGGAAGGTTCGACCCCGGACCGCAACACCTTGTGGCATGCCGACCGCGATTGTTTAACGCCCGAGACGCCGGTGACCCTGACCTGGGACAACGGCCAGGGACTGGTCTTCACCCGGCGCATCGCGCTTGACGAAAACTACATGTTCACGGTGACCCAGCAGGTGATCAATCACGGCGGCACGGATGTGGAGCTGCTGCCCTACAGCCTGATCAATCGCACGGACACCCCCGACATTCTTGGGTTCTATATCCTTCATGAAGGCTTGCTCGGGGTGTTCGACGGCACCCTCAACGAAATTGATTACACCGACCTGCATGAGGATGAAGGCGGCGCCCAAACGTTCGAGTCGACCGGCGGCTGGATCGGCATTACCGACAAATACTGGCTGGTCGCCCTGGTGCCCGATCAATCGTTGCCGTTTACCGGGCGCTTCAGCCACACCCTGCGGGGCGAGACCGACAAATACCAGGTCGATACCCTACGCGCCGCCACCACCGTGCCGGCCGGCGGCAGTATCGAGATCGTCGACCGGGTGTTCATCGGCGCCAAGGTGGTGCGTCTGCTGGACGGCTATAGCGATGACCTGGGCGTCGTCAACTTCGACCTCTCGGTGGATTTCGGCTGGTTCTACTTCCTGACCAAGCCGATCTTCTTCGCCATCGATTACTTTAACGATTGGCTGGGCAATTTTGGCCTCGCCATTCTGCTGCTCACGGTGCTCATCAAGGCGGCGTTCTTCCCATTGGCCAACAAGTCCTACAAGGCCATGAGCAAGATGAAGAAGCTGCAGCCCAAAATGGTCGAGCTCAAGGAAAAGTACGGCGACGACAAGGCGGGCATGCAGAAGGAGCTGATGGCGCTCTACAAGGAAGAAAAGATTAACCCGGCCTCGGGCTGTCTGCCCATCGTGGTGCAGATCCCGGTGTTCTTTTCGCTCTACAAAGTGCTGTTCGTGACCATCGAGATGCGCCACGCGCCGTTCTACGGCTGGATCAAGGATCTCTCGGCGCCCGACCCGACGACCATTTTCAATCTGTTCGGTATAATCCCGTGGACGCCGCCGGACTTCCTCATGGTCGGTTTCTGGGCCTTATTGATGGGCTTCACCATGTGGCTGCAACAGCGCCTCAACCCGCAGCCGACCGATCCGACCCAGGCCAAGATCATGATGATGCTGCCCTTCGTGTTCACCTTCATCCTGGCCCGCTTCCCGGCCGGGCTGGTGATTTACTGGGTCTGGAACAACGTGCTGTCCATTGCCCAGCAATACGTCATCATGAGGCGCATGGGCGTACCGGCCTAGAGCATGACCGACGCCAATACCGATACGGGCGATGACGAAAATGCGGCGGCCCTGGAAGCCGGACGCAAGCTTTTCGCCCGCGAGTGCAAATTCTTTTTCGGCGCCGCCTCGATCGACGGCCTGCCGCCCATCGGCCAGACCGAGATCGCCTTCGCCGGCCGCTCCAACGTCGGCAAGTCGAGCCTGATCAACGCCCTCACCGGCCACAACGCTCTGGCCCGCACGTCGCGCACGCCGGGCCGCACCCAGCAGATCAACTTCTTCAACCTGGGCGGCCGGCTGACCATTGTCGACCTTCCCGGCTACGGCTACGCCCGCGCCTCGAAAACCAACATCGCGGCGTGGACCGCCCTGGTAAACGGCTATCTCAAAGGCCGCCCGACCCTCCGCCGGGTCATGCTGTTGATCGATGCCCGTCACGGCCTTAAGGATTCGGACCGCGAAATCATGACCATGCTCGACGTCGCCGCGGTGATCTACCAGGTGGTCTTGACCAAGGTCGATAAGACCAAGGCCTCCGACCTCGAGGCCGTGCTGAGCACCATTGCCACCGAGCTCGCCCGACACGGTGCCGCTCACCCGGAAATCGCCAGCACCAGCGCCCTCACCGGTGGCGGTATTGCGGAGACCCGCGCCACCCTGGTGGCGCTGGCCCCCACGCCGGACATGGCATAAACTTGCCATCATGACCAGGGGCTCCATCAGCGATACCAAACATTGGCTCCGCACCGCCGCGACCCTGACCGAGGCGCTGCCCTATCTGCGCCGCTTCTCGGGCGAGACCTTCGTCATCAAGTATGGTGGCCACGCCATGGGCAACGAAGACCTGGGCGAAGCCTTCGCCCGGGACGTGGTGCTGATGAAGCAGATCGGCATCAACCCTGTGGTAGTCCACGGCGGCGGTCCGCAGATCGGCGCCATGCTCGAGCGGCTCGCCATCAAGAGCGAATTCATCGACGGCCTGCGGGTCACCGACAAGGACACTGTTGGCATCGTCGAGATGGTCCTGTCGGGCCAGATCAACAAGCAGATCGTCACCGCGATCAACGCCGCCGGCGGTCACGCGGTGGGGTTGTCGGGAAAGGACGGACCCCTGATCGAGGCGCAAAAGCTGCGCCGCACTCAGCGCGACCCGGATTCCAATATCGAAAAAATCCTCGATCTCGGTTTCGTCGGCGAGCCGGTGCAGATTAATCCCGCGATTCTGACGGTGTTCAAGAAGTCCGACATCATTCCGGTGGTCGCGCCCATCGGCATCGGCCCCAAAGGCGAAACCTACAACATCAATGCCGACACCGTGGCCGGCGCTCTGGCCAAGGCCGTCGAGGCCGCCAAGCTGGTCATGCTGACGGATATCGCCGGCGTCATGGATGGCAATGGCGAGTTGATCTCGCGAATGACTCCGGCCCAGGTCCGCGCCATGATTGCCAGCGGCGAGGCCACCGGCGGCATGATACCCAAGCTGGAAACCTGTCTCGACTATGTCAGTGAGGTCGACGGCGCGGCCCATATTCTCGACGGCCGCCTGGCCCACGCGGTGCTGCTGGAAATCTTCACCGAACACGGCACCGGCACGATGATCGAATAGGCGCGGCTCGTTAGCGCTCGCCGTTAGCTACGGGCAACCCCGCTAGCCGCAGGCCTTCGACAAAATGGGCTAAATCGTCGGACTGCATGAACGTGCTTGCCTTGACCAGCGCTTTTACGTAGCGCGGAACATCGGTGTCGGGGTCACCGCCAAGGCGCTCGTAACTGTATCTGATAAACTCATCCGCATGCAGTCGCGCGGCGTCCAGATTACCGGCCTGGGCGTGGGCCGCGGCGAGATAGAGCCGGGTGTCGCAGATGCCGTCGGGCGCAACCTCCATGGCGGCGAAGGCGCGTTCATAATCCTTCGCCACGTAGTATGCGAAACCCAGCGCCGTCAAATACCAATCAGGGTGGAAAGGATCGAGGCGGATCGCCAGTTCGGCCATCCTGATGGCGCGTTCAGACTCGCCCATTAGACCCCATGCTATGGCGGCATTAGCCAGACTGCGGGCGTCGTTCGGATTGATCCGCTCGGCCTTGTCGAGATGATAACGCGCCCGGCTGAAACCCTGCGTGTGCAGTGAAACGATACCGAGGATGCAATGGATGTGGTGGTCCTCGTCGTCGAGATCCGAGGCCTTCACGGCATAGCCCAGGGCCTTGTCCTCGAGCCTCCGCCATGACGTCCAGGCTAAACAGCTCCAGGATTTATACCAGCTCATGGCGAGCCCGGCGTAGGCGCGCGCATAGCCCGGATCGGTGGTCAGCGCGCGTTCGACGTACTCTCTCGACGCCTCGACATTGGTCTGGTTGACATTGCGCAGAAGGTCCATGCCGCGCAGCCAGCACTCATAGGCTTCCCATTGTTCGGGCTCGCGCGCCTTTATGTATTTGAGTTGATGTTGCTCGATGCGCCCGACCAGAACGCCAGCGATTTGACCGGTCAGTTCGTCGCGCAACCCCGCGATGCTCGAGATGTCCTCATCGTATCGCTCAGCCCACACGTGAAACCCGGTTTTTGCCTCGATGAGCTGCGCCGTCACCCTGACGCTGTCTCCCTCGCGCTGAAGGCTACCCTCGACCACATAACGGACACCGAGTTCGTCGCCGATCTTTTTGATATCCGGTTTGCGGTCGCCGTAGGCGAACGAAGAATTGCGCGCGATAACGTGTATATCGTTGAACCGCGCCAGGTTGGTGATGACATCCTCGACGATGCCATCGCAGAGATATCGATTGGCGTCATCCCCGGCCAGGCAATCGAACGGCAATACGGCGACCGAGGGCTTTGACCAGCTCGCGCCGCGCCATGGTGACCGGTTGACCAGATTGGAGACGGCGCGGCTCGATCTGTCGCGACCAAAGCCCGCTTGGGGGCGTGGCCGCGGAAGCACGGGGTTGCGCGTGTAGTGCGTCTTCTCTGCCTGATCACGGACGGTTTCGTAAAGCGCGGTGGTCTCTTTCTCGGGCTCGACGTCCAGTTCGGCGCGCAACAGGTCACGACACTCCTCATACTGGGCGAGCACCGCACTGCGCCGCTCCTGATCCGCATAGAACTGCATCAACAAGCGGTGAATCGGTTCCCGGTACGGATCCAACGCCAGAAACCGGTTGCAAATCTCGATTCCGCGAGTCGACGCCCCGAACCCCTGGTAGTGCTCAAGCAAGGCTTCGAAACAACCAATCGCGCGCTCGCGATAGTGCTGCCGCCCGAGGCGCAACCAGCTTTCGAACGCCTCTTCATGGACTAGGAATCCCTCGAGCAAATCACCGCGATAGAGCGCCGCCGCCCGCTCCAGGCTCTCGATGGTCTGGTCATCGGTGCAGCGCTCGAATTCGCTCGCATCGGTATGGATGGCGCCCGGGCCCAATTGAATCGAACCGTTATGCGCAATCACGGAGTCCGGCATGGAGGCAGGTAGCGCCTGGCGGACCCTCCTCAAGGCCTGGCGCAGGTTGGCCCGGGCGCGGTCTTCGCAGGCTTCGCCCCAAAACAAGTGCGACAGCTTCTCGCGACTATGGGGCTGGTCCTGTTCCAGCGCCAGATAGGCGAACAATCCCTTTGCCTTGCTGGTCGGAAAGCGGAGCGGCTCGCTGCCCCCGTTGCGGGCTTCGAAGGTTCCAAGCAGTTTCAACTGCAAAACCATAATCGTCCTTCCCGACGTTCCCCGCTGCATTTGAACGTAAATCAGCAGCATTCGCAAATGCCGATGCAATCTTGTGACGCCGGCGTTCCAAAAACGTCACAAACCGGGTGACATTCCCGTGACGCCGATGTCGCTAGGTTTTGCCGCATACGTCAATGACCAACAAAATCAGAAGGATGTAACAATGGCAAGGTATCGCGACGCGCTTCCCCAATTATCCGGCGATCTGTTCCTCATGGACGCCGGTCTCGAGACCGACCTGATCTTCAACCATGGTATCGACATTCGGGAGTTCGCCGTCCACACGCTGCTTCCCGACCCAAAAGGGCGCGAAGCTCTGGTCATGTATTACCGCGAATTTCTCTCGCTCGCCGGCGCCACGGATGCCGGGTTCATTCTCGGCGACCTAACCTGGAAAGCCCACATGCACTGGGCCAAGGACCTGGGGGCTTCCGAAGCCGATCTGCGCCAGGCAAACCACGACGCCATCGCTTTCGTTTCCGAACTACGCGACGAATTTTCCGGAAATGCCAAACCCATCGTGCTGAACACCGCCATCGGGCCGCGCGGCGACGCCTATGCGCCCGAAGAATTCGTCGCTGCCGACGAGGCGGAACGATACCATTCGAAACAGCTCGGCTGGTTGGCCGAAACCGAGATCGACATGGTCACCGGCCTGACCTTTACCCAGTCGGACGAGGCCATCGGCTTTGTCCGCGCCGCCCGGGCGGCCGAACTGCCATCGGTCATGTCGTTCACCGTTGAAACCGACGGCAAGCTACCCACCGGCCAGCTGCTGGGCGAAGCGATCCAGGCGGTCGATAATGCCACGGACGGGGCGGCGGCCTATTTCATGGTCAATTGCCGACCACTTCGCCCATGTGCTCGACGACGAGACGTGGACTCGCCGCATCCGGGGCATCCGGTGCAATGCCTCGCGTATGAGCCACGCCGAACTCGACAACAGCGAGGTGCTGGACGACGGCGATCCAGTTGAGCTTGGCAAACAGAATCGGGCGATCTAAGACCGCATGCCCTGGCTCAACATCTTCGGCGGCTGCTGTGGCTCCGACTTCCGGCACGTTAAAGAGATTGCCAAAGCGATGGCGGCCTGAGGATCGCCGCTCCCCGGACTTAGCGGGTGAACATGTCGGCGTGCCACTGGAGTTCTTCGGCGGTCATTGGATAATCGGTGCCGTCCTTGGCGTTGAGCACGTCCATGGGCGGCACCCGGGCGACCTTTAGCTGGACCTGCATCGCCGTCCGCATGCTCAGCCCCGCCCGCCAGACCAGGGCGGTTATCGACTTGGCGCCCTGCAGTTCGAGCACATGCGCGACTGCCGCCGGCGCCAGGCCATTCATGAGCGCCAATGCGGCGGTGACAAAATCGTGGTTGCCCAGGCCGATGGCCGATTGAATCGCCTCATCGTTAAGCTTGCCTTCGTCGAACGCTTTTTGGGCGTCGAGGCCGGCATCGACGCCACCGTTGACCCCGGATTCGTCAATGCGCCGGGTCACGGCACGGCGCACTTCGTCGGTGGCGCCCTCGGGCAGGTCGTTGCGCTCTTCAAGCAGCCGCAGCAGGGCCATGGCGACAAATTTGCCGATGCGGCGTACTGCTTTGAGTGACAGCTCGGGCCGTTCCACTAATGGCTGGCGCCATGATTCGACCTCGGGTGCCTGGTCG
>JAYGEF010000520.1:0-11651 GCA_046582535.1 Alphaproteobacteria bacterium | reverse complement strand
CACCTGCGGAAACTTCAACCGGGCGGCCGACAACCTCAACGTGACCCAGTCGACGGTGAGCGCGCGGATCAAGACCCTCGAGGAGAAATTCGGTCGGCGGCTGTTCGTGCGCGCCCATTCAGGCGTCGAATTGACCGATGCCGGGCGGTAGTTGTGGCAACAGGCCCAGCAGGCGGTCACGCTGCCGCCTGGTTATCGCGCCGTGTTCGGTCTCGGCGCCCAGGTCAGTCTGTGGGAGCGCCTGATTCTGCAATGGATTCCGTGGATGCGCCGCGAGGCCTCCGACGTAGCACTCCGGGTCGAGGCCGACTACTCGACCAGCCTGATGCGCCAGCTCTCCGACGGGGTGCTCGACATCGGCGTCATGTACCAGCCGCGCCAGATGCCGGGCCTGGTCATCGAGACCCTTCTAGAGGAAACCCTGGTGTTGGTGTCGACCGCGGCGCGCGATAAGGCGGACGGCTGGACTGAGGACTACGTCTTCGTCGATTGGGGCGAGGTGTTCCGCGCCGGCCATCGCGACCCGTTTCCCGATATGGATACGCCGGCGGTGTCGGTCGGGCTTGGCCCCCTGGGTCTGCAATACATCCTGGAGAACGGCGGCTCGGGATATTTTCCCTTGCGCGTGGTCCGCCCGCATATCGAACAGGGCCGCCTCTTTCGTGTCGAGGACGCGCCGGTCGCCCGGCGCCCCGCCTACGTGGTTTACACGGCGAACCCGCGCGACGACGAATTGCTCAGCCTGGCCCTCAACGGCCTGCGCCAAATTGCGGCCCGTGAAAGCGAAACCTGAGTTATAACGGCTCGGGATCGAGGAACCGCTTCAGGACGTTGCCCGTAATCCGCGAGACATTGTTGTCGTAGCCCTCATGGGCCAGGCTGGCGGGCCATGAGATCGAGCCGGTGGTGAACACGCCGCCGCCGTTCGAAGTCTCGTAGAACAACAGGTCCGCCCGGCCCCGGTCGTTCTCATAGGCGCTCATGACCGGGTGATGGAACGGGGTTTCCTCGGGTACCAGGAAATAGAGATGGGAATGGTTTTCCGAGCGCGCCACCACCAGACAGTGGGGCGGCGTGCCCAATTTGCGGCTGGCGCCGTCGAGTTCGATCCCGGCGGCGCCGCCCAGCAGGGTGCCGAAATCACCGATGATCTCGTCGTCGCCAATTCCCTCGAAGATGAACTTGGCGCGCGGGTCCTGACTGTCCTCGGTGCGCCGATAGTAGCTTGCGGAATCGAATCCGGTGGCCACGGTGCCGCTGCCCACCAGGGTGTTGGGAGGCGCGCCGAGGCGACGCCACAGGCCGCCCAGCTCGCCGTTGAAGCTTTGATAGTATTCGCCGGGTTCGGTCTGCTGGTAGCGCATGCCGCCTTCGGCCCGGCGCAGCTCGATGACCCCGGGCAGGTCATCGCTATAGGCGATGCGCCAGTAGAAGCCGTTGCCGCCGAGATACATCAGCCGGCCGCCGCGGTGCTGGTAGGCCACCATGGCGTCCCACATGTCCGTCGACCAGTACTCCGGATGGGCGCCGGTAATGACCACCCGGTAATCGGCGATGGCGGCGACGCCCTCCTGGTGCAGGTCCTCGTCGGTGACCACGTCGTAGGCCTGGCCCATGGCCTCGAGCCAGTCGGTCACGTGGGTATCGGCGTTGAAACTCCACAGGCCGGTCTTGGGCCGCATGTTGAAGATCGGCCGCAGGCGGGACGAAAAGACCACCCCGGTCTCGTCGGAATGCTTGTCGTAGACCGACAGGCCGTAGCCGGGATTTTCCTGGAGGAACACGTCGTCGCGGTCGAGCACGGTGATGCCGCCCTTCTTGACCTCGCTGTAGGTGGCGTTCATGGGCCACTGCATATTGGCGTAGGCCATGAAGGTCGCCGTCGAGATCAGGAACACCGCGTCGGAGCCCTTCTGGCCCACAGGCGGGCGCACGAAGAAGGGAATGCGCTCCTCGTCCTGATCATTGGTCAGGCGCGCGCAATAGACCCCGCTGGCGAGATCGGCCGGCACCAACAGCTCGAAGTCGGCCGCCCAGCCGGCGTCGTAGATGTCGTCGTCGTGAAAATGGATGGCGCCGTATTCATCGGTCGCGTGACGCCAGCAATGCTCGCGGCCGCTCCAGTTGAAGCCGCGCTGGCCCCGGGTCGGCAGGTTGACGGTCTCGCCATGAAGAATATGGGCCGACTTATCGTTGACCCTGGTGTTGCTGATATCGAGGGAGAAGTCCCACCAGCCGACCACGTCCTGCTCCAGGCCCGCCGGCATGGGGTCTTGGACCAGGCCTTCCATCTCGGCCCGGTCAAGGGCGCAGCTGGCCAGGCGCGGGCTGTCGATCTTGCCGTTGTAATGGGCGCCGATGGCCGCGCCGCCGGGCGCCTCGCACTGGGCCGCCATGAGGAACGGCGCGCTGTTGGCGCCTGGACCGCTAAGCGCCGCCGTGTGGCTGGCGGACACCGCTTTGCCGACGCCGGGGTTCTCGTCCATGGGTTCCTGGTAGACCCGCATTTCCCTGGTGGCGGCATCGAAGCTGGCGGCCACGAAATGCCATTCCCGGCCGACCATGGGGACGCCGGCGCTGACCGTTTCCACCGCGCCCGAACCATCGCCCAGGCGCAGGGCCACGGCGCCGTCGTCATCCATGTAGAGTCCGAACCCGGCCTGGGCCTTATGGCACCACTTGCCGAGCAAGGCCTGGCGGCCGCGGCCCGGCGTGGTCGGCCAGATCAGCGCCTGAAGGGTGAAGCTGGTAATGCCGTCGAGGATCGGCCCGCCGGGCACGGTGACGTAGGAGCCGTCATGGATCGCCTGGGCCCGGCCCGGATAGTCGCCATTGATGGGCGTCTCGACCACGGTCTCCTTGTAGCCGGGTCCGGACGGGCTGTCGTCGCCGCAGATCAGCCGCACGATGTCCGCGTGGTAGGGCTGGCCATCGAGGCTGCTGACCATGAATTTGACCGTATCGCCGGGGCGGGCACTGATTTGATCGCTGTAGCCGAAGAGCTTACGCATTATCGGATTCCCTACCCTGTTCGAGGCTTACGCCGGTATGTGCTTCCCAGCGCAGCTTGAAGATCGCGCGCTCGGCGTCGTCGAGGCTGGTGAACACCTGATCGAGCATGACGATGGGCTTGCCGCGCTCGCCGGGCAACTGGCACAGGGTCCATTCCGCATAGGGCTTGGTGGTCACCACCGCATATTTGCCCTTCATGGTCGGCTCGAAACGCAGCTTGTTGACCAGACGCTGAAGCTCGGGACTGTGGGGACCATTGGGATTGGCGTTGAACGCCTCGACCAGGTCGTAGCGATTGGGATCGATCTCAGTCATTGTCATACCTCGCTTTTTAATTGCCTTCCTGCTTAGCCGGGCGCGCCGTCCCTTGCAAGCGCCCGGCGGTTGTCTGCTAATGTCACCGGCCAACAAAATGTCGAACTTTTGCGAGGTTGAACAGTCATGGCCATCGTTCTGAATTTGGAGGCGGAAGAATTCGACAGGTGGCGCGTGGCCATGGCCAAGTTGCTGCCCGGCGTGGACGTCCGCCTGTGGTCCGAGATCGACCATGGCGACGATGTGGTCATGTTGGTGGGCAACGACCTGCCCGACGGTGCGCTGACCAAGATGCCCAACCTCAAGTGCTTCCAGTATTTCGGCCATGGCGCCGACAGCGTGCTCGACCACCCCGACCTGCCGCCGGATATGCCGGTGTCGCGGCTCAGCGACCCGACCGTGGCGCGCTGGATGACCGAGCACGCCCTGGCCTATGTGCTACGCCACCGGCGCAACCTCGATGCCTATGACGTGGACCGCAAGGCTCGGGCCTGGGAGTGGCGCGAGGTGCCCGACCCCGGAGAGACCCATGTGGGGGTGCTCGGACTCGGCATTATCGGCGAATACACCGCCAAGGCTTTCGTCGATCTCGGCTTCGAGGTTTCGACCTGGGCGCGCAGCGAACACCAGCTCCATGGCGTCGATTGCCGCCACGGGCCGGACTCCCTGTTGCCGCTGCTGAGCCAATCGGATTACGTGGTGTGCGCCCTGCCCGGTACGGCCCATACCCGCCTGCTGCTCGGCGCCGAGGCCTTTGCCGCCATGAAGCCCAATGCGTTTCTGCTCAACATGGGCCGGGGCTCGTTGATCGACGAGGATGCCCTGGTGGCGGCCTTGGACGCGGGCCAGTTCGCCGGCGCCGCCCTCGACGTGTTCCACACCGAACCTCTGCCCCAAGGCCACCCCCTGTGGCATCACCCCAAGGTGGTGGTCACCCCCCACGTGGCCGGCGGCTCGGGCTTCGGCTCGCTGCCCATGGTGGCCGAGAACTACCGCCGCGCCCTGGCCGGGGAGACCTTGATCCACCAGGCCGACCGGGCGCTGGGGTATTGAGCCAAGCAATAATGGGGACAGTATACTTATTTAATTAAGTATACTGTCCCCATAATTATTTTGACACGCGGTAGCGCTCTACGGTTTCGCGGTTGAGGCTGACCCCGAGGCCCGGCCCCTCGGGCCTGGCGACCCGGCCGTCGTCGCCGACTTCCAGCTTTTCATTGGTCAGTTCCCAGCGTAGCGGCGACAGACTGACCGAGTATTCGACCGGCTCATCGGCCGGCCACGCCGCCTGAACCTGCATGTTGCAGGCCAGCAGGATGTTGGATTGGTAGCCGTGCATGATCATGCGCCGGCCCTGCTCATCGACCATGTCGGCAATATGGCGCACTTCGCTGAAGCCGCCGACCACGGTGATGTCGGGCTGGGCGATGTCGACCCGGCCGGTATCGATCATGGGGGCGAATTCGTAGCGCGTGGTCAGGCCCGTGTCGCCACCGGCGATCGGCAGGCCGAGACCCTGCAGGGCACCGTAGCCTTCGACGTCGTCGCCGCACAGGGGCGCCTCGAACCAGCCGAAGCCGGCCTCGGCCAGGGCCGGGATGACTTCCGCCGCCGCTGCCGCCGTGGGCCATTTCTCGGTACCGTCCAGGTAGAGCGCTACATCATCGCCCACATGGGCCCGGGCGGCGTTTGCCAGGGTCGCGGTCAGAGCCGGGTCGGCGGCCCATTCCGGTGTGGCGCAGAGCTTGATTTCGCGCAGGCCCAGGGCGAGCCCGCGGTCGATGTTGCGGCGCAGATCGTCGACGCTGTTGCCGGTCGGCCAGACGGTGCCGTAGGCCCGCAGGCGGTCGCGCTTGGGGCCGCCGAGCAAGTCCGCCACGGCGACGCCCTCAGCCTTGCCTTTCAAGTCCCACAACGCTGTGTCGATGGCGCTGATGCCGTGGATCACCGCGCCGCGCCGGCCGATGAACCTGTTGGAGCGGTACATGTGCTGCCACAAGGCCTCGATGTCGAGCGGTTCGCGGCCCATGACCAGGGACGCCAGGCCGGGATAGATGCGGCTGCCCGCCTGGCCCTCGATGGCGGCGTGCACCAGGCAAGCGGCGCTGGCGCTCTCGGCAATGCCGCTCAGGCCGCTATCCGTACGGACCTCGACGACACAGCTCTCGGAACCGCTGTCGGGCGCATCATGGTCGGCGCGCAGGCCGATGACGTCGATTGCGGTGATTTTCATATCAATAAGGTACCAGCCAGGATTGTTCGATCTCGATGCCGAAACCGGGTTTGTGGGACGGGGTGAGTTAGCCTTCTTGGGGAATTCGCCGACCGGGCATCCGGCCGGCGTCTTCGAGACTGACGCCGGGAGCGGCGTCGATGTAATATTCCAGCCACGGAGTCGCCGGTGAGGCGAAACTGAACTGGGGGCCGAAGGGGCCGCGGCCACCGTTGTGCAGGATGACCTGCTTGCCGCGCGCATGAGCCAGGCGGGCAATCTCCATACAGACGGTCAACCCGCCGCACCACAGGATGTCCGGCTGATAAACGTCGGCCAGGTCATGATCGAGGGCCCACTTGAAGGGTGCAACCGTGGTCCAGTGCTCGCCGGTGGCGTAGGTTTGGTCAGGCAGCGCGCGGCGCAGTTCAACATGGGCGCCCAAGTCGTCGGGCAGCAGGCATTCCTCGATCCAATGGAGCTTGTAGGGCGCCAGCCGCGCCGCCAATCGCACTGTGTAATCCACATCGAAAGCCATCCAGCAGTCGAGCATGAGGGGCGCGTCGGGACCGACCAAGGCGCGGGTTTCGGCGACCAGCGCCTCGTTTCCGTCGAGCCCTTCGTCGCCATCGGCCGGGCCAAAGGGGCAGGCGAGCTTGAAGGCGTGGAAACCGAGTTTCCGGTTCCAATCCACATCGTTGCAGGTGGCGTAGCAGAATAGGCTGTCGCCCTTGGCCCCGCCGACCAGGTCCATGACGGGCTGGCCGAGGAGCTTACCCTTGGCATCCCACAGGGCGAGGTCGAGGGCGCTGATCGCGTAGCTCGCCAGGCCGGTGGCGCCGTAGAGATTGGTCATGCGCCACAACATCTCGTTCAACCGCGCCACGTCCAGGGCGTCTTCGCCGATCAGGTTGGGCCCGAGATGTTCGCGGATAATGCCGGCGGTGGCCCAACCGAAGTAGGTCGTGCCCAGGCCGTACGTGCCGTCCGCCAGGGTGATCTTGCACCACACCATGTCGATGCCCTTGGGATACCAGAGATCGCGGTGGCGCTTGAATCGGTCATAGCCGGACAGCGGATTGGCGACTTCGGCGCTCTCGGACAACGCCGGCCGATGGGGCGTCGGCGGCGCGTCCAGGGGCATGTCCAGCCGGAAAACTTCCACATTGGCGACTTTCATGGATGGACCCTAGGGACACGCGCAACGCTTCGCAAGCAAAGCGCTGGCGTTGGGCGCGGGGATAGCCCAGAATCAGCAAAACTGACTTCAAGGGAGGCCGATCATGCCCGCCAGACTGCTCAGCGAACTGCCACCGTCATCGTGGCCTCTAAACCCGGACTATGTCATGGACCTGGACCCCCTGCCCTTCCGGCTGCGCGCCGAGGTCGCTGGCGAGACCATCGTCGACAGCACCAACGGCCGGGTCATGTTCGAGCTTGGCCACGCCCCGGTCTATTACGTGCCGATGGGCGACGTGCGCATGGACCTGATGAGCGCGACCGATCTCGCCACTCACTGCCCCTACAAGGGCGACTCCGGCTATTGGAGCCTGACCATGGGCGACACCACGGTGGAGAACATCATCTGGGGCTATGAGGACCCCTACCCGGAAATGGCCCACCTCAAGGGCTATGTCGGCGTCTATTGGGACCGGGTCGACGCCTGGTATCACGGCGAGACGCGGGTCGATAGGCCGGTCGAGATCGCCGGCCGGGTCAATGAGACCAATCACTTCAAGGCCTGCTACCCCCACCTCATGGCGCAATGGAACAGCGAGCGCAACCAGCGCATCGGCGCCTACGAGTTCTCCGCTGAAAGCAACACCGAAGTATGGTGGAAGGACGCCGCCGGCCATGAGTGGCGCGAGCGCATCAAGGACCGGGTGCTGCGTGACATCGGCGGCGTCGAGCAGCGGCCCCTGGCCGCCTCGTAGACCTTCACACCGGGACCACATCCAGTTCCACGTCGCCGCCGCCGCAGAGTTGCTCCAGGCCGTCGTCGGTCAGCAGGTAGCTGCCGCCCAGGAGGAGGCCTATGTTTTCGTCATTGAGGCCGAGCCAGGCGTGGAGGGTGAAGGTCATGCCGACCTCCATGCGGTGGTCGAAACCCTCGCTGATTTGCAGGGTGCCGAGCCAGATCGGCGGATAGGCGATGCCAATGCCGTAGCCGTAGCGCCACAGGCAGTGCTCCATGAGGCCGGCTTGGCGCACCGGCTCGAACGAGGCGTCCTCGACCTCGGCCACGGGCACACCGGGGCGGATGGCGTCCATGCCGGCCCTGAGTGACGCCCGGGCCACATCGTAGACCTCGCGGGCGCGGGGACCGGGATCGCCCAGCGCCATGGTATGGCAGACCACCGTGTGATAGCGGTGCGATGCCCCGGCGTATTCGATATGTACCAGATCGCCGGGCTCGATGGGCCGTTCACGCGGCGTCGCATGTCCCCCCGGGGTTCGCGGACCACTGGAGAGTTCCGTGGGGATCGACCAGTAGTCACTACCGGCGCCGCGCATGGAACCTTCCAGGGCGGCCGCCAGTTCGATCTCGGTGATGCCGGGGCGCAGCGCCGCGCGGGTGGCGGCGCGGCCGATCTCCGCATAGCGGCCAGCCTCGCGCATATAGACCATCTCGGCTTCGGACTTGACCAGCAACAAATCGCCCAGGGCCCGTGTACCGTCGGCCACCGTGGCCGGATGGAGCGCCTTGAACAGCGCCCGTCCCATCGGCCAGGTCAGCATGTTCGACTTCATCTCCACGGCGATGCGGCATTCCGCCGGGCCTTTCTCGCGGACGATGGCGGCGATAATCTCGGCGACATCTTCGGAATACAGGTGATAGGTACGCACGTCGCTCACCCAGCTGGTCTCGGTAAACAGCGGCAAATCACAATCGCGCACCACCATGGTCGGCTCGCCGCCATCAACATGAAAGACCATCGCCTGAAAACTGTTGGCGCTGACCCAGGCGTCGTAACCGCCGTAATAGTTCAGATGTTCGGGCGCGATGGAGACGCAGACGTCGAAGCCCTCAGCCTTCAACGCCGCGCGGGAGCGGGCCAGGCGTGCCCTGTGTTCAGTCTCTTCGAATGCCGCGAATGCCGGTGCCATGGTGATGTCTCCTCCAGGTTGGGAGGACGATTATGCCGACATTGAGGCGGTTGCTCAACGTCTGGAAGCTCGTTTACGTTCGCCTAGTAAGGAACGACAGCCAGGGTGGCGATGCCGAACAACCACAGGCAGCCCATGGCGCTAAAAGCGGCCAATGTGGCGCGAGACGGCTTTTCTGAATTGCGGCGAAACATGATTTTCCCCTTTGTCTTTGGTTGGTCTTTATCCACCGTATCGACGCCAGAATAAGCCGCGCCAGGCGCCCCAGCTATGACCGGCGTCACACATGGTTAATTATTTTCGATGTCGCGAGGGCGTTGCCCGCGCCATCAGACTGCCCGGTGCGGTTCCTTGTAGCGCGCCGGCACTTCATTCGGATGAAGGGGCGCTCCCGCGGAAGGCGGGAATGCGTCGAGCATCGGACGTCGTCAGTGGCGCATCAGCGCTGCGACAGGGGCGGCACCGGCCTGGGCCACGGCGTCGGGGTCGTAACCGCCCTCCAGGGCCGACACCAGTTTTCCGCCGCAGTGTTCCTCGGCAACCACCATCAAAAGCTCGGTCAGCCACGTGAAATCACCGGTCGTGAGCCGCAGGTCGCCGAGCGGATCACGCAGGCGGGCGTCGAAACCGGCGGAGACGAACAGCAGAGTCTTATTATTCCCATGAAATATTAAGTTTATCTGGCCGACGTTTCATGGCATCGACATGATACCGGTCAAACATTCGGTCTGGTACGACCAACCGTTGCGTTGGAGGGCGTTTGCGGGTACTAGCACGTTGCGCCCGGCGCCGCGTGGCTTGTATGGTGTGGCGGGGGCAGTTAATTTCGTGTGGCCGACCGTGGCCGGGACGGAAAAGACTAGGAAAACAGATCGATATCAGGAGGATTGATGGCTCAGCCGTTGATGCCCAAGGCGACCGCCGTGTGGCTGGTCGACAACACGACACTCACGTTCGAGCAGATTGCCGCGTTCTGCGAGTTGCATCTGCTTGAAGTCAGCGCTATCGCCGATGGCGAGGTGGCGGTAGGAATCGTCGGCCTCGATCCCATGGCCAACGATCAGCTGACCCGGGAAGAAATCGACCGTTGCACCGACGATCCGTCGGCGCGTCTGGTCATGCGCAAGCAGCGCGATCTGCCGGTACAGAAGGCGCGCCGCACCCTCTATACGCCACTCTCGAAACGTCAGGACAAACCCGACGCTATTGCCTGGCTTATTCGCAATCACCCCGAGGTCAATGACGCCCGGATCGGCAAACTCCTCGGCACCACCAAAAATACCATCCGCGCGGTGCGCGAACGGTCCCACTGGAACAGCCCCAACATACGCTCGCGCGATCCCGTTCTGCTCGGCCTTTGCACCCAGACCGACCTCAACGCGGTGGTGGCTCGGGCTAATTCCGGCGGCAAGGCCAAAGCGGCGCCAGCGCCGGAAGTCAATCAGCCCCAGCGCATCGTCCGTCCCGAACCAACGCCGGAACCAGCGCCGGAAGCGCCGAAGGATCCGTCGGCGGACCCGATTGCCGATGTGGACCTCGATAATGTCTTCGCGCCCAGGGTGAAACCTGAAGAGGCGAACGCCGAAGACGAAAGTTAAGCCGGCGGCCGCAAGGCCAACCATGGAGAGGGCGGCATCGTGGCGACGAAACCCTATAGTCATGGGCTCGATAAGAACCCGGCCAATTATGTGCCGCTGACCCCGGTCAGCTTCCTCGCCCGTGCCGCTCACGTCTATCCCGACCGGGTTGCCTGTATTCACGGGGCCCGGCGCACCACCTATGCCGAACTTTACGCCCGCGCCCGCCGCCTCGCCTCGGCCCTGGTAGCGCGCGGCGTCGGGATCGGTGATACGGTGGCCATCATGGCGCCCAACGTGCCGGCCATTCTCGAGGCCCATTATGGCGTGCCCATGACCGGCGCGGTGCTCAATGCGCTAAACTACCGCCTCGACGCCGCCACCATCGGCTTTATCCTCGACCACGGCGAGGCCACGGTCCTGATCACCGACCGGGAGTTTTCCGCCACCGTCAGGGACGCCCTGGCGCAATGCGACCGCGCCCCCCTGGTAATCGATATCGACGATCCGGAGTTCGACGGCGACGGCGACCTGCTCGGCGAGATCGAATACGACGATTTTGTCGCCAGCGGCGATTCTGATTTCGATTGGCAGGGCCCGGCCGACGAGTGGCAGGCGATTTCGCTCAACTACACCTCGGGCACCACGGGCAATCCCAAGGGCGTGGTCTATCATCATCGTGGCGCCTACCTCAATGCGCTGGGCAATGTGCTGAGCTGGAACCTGCCGCCGGCCCCGGTCTATCTCTGGACTCTGCCCATGTTCCACTGCAACGGCTGGTGTTTCCCGTGGACCATTGCCGCCGTCGCCGGCACTCATGTCTGTCTGCGCCGGGTCGAGGCCGGCGCCATCTTCAAGGCCTGCGCCGAGCTTGGCGTCACCCATTTCTGCGGCGCCCCCATTGTGCTGGGCATGCTGATCAATGCCACTGACGGAGACAAGCGCGACCTTGGCCGCACTGTCGACGTGATGACCGCGGCGGCACCGACACCCAGTTCAGTGATCGTTGCCATTGAGGCCATGGGCTTTCACATCACTCATGTTTACGGCCTGACGGAAAGCTACGGCCCGGCGGTATCCTGTGCCTGGCAGGGTCAGTGGGACGACCTGCCGGCGGCCGAGCAGGCCACCATCAAGGCGCGCCAGGGGGTCGCCTATACGGTGCTCGAAGGCCTCATGGTGGCCGACGCCGAAACCCTTGAGCCCTGCCCCGCCGACGGCGAAACCATGGGCGAAGTCATGATGCGCGGCAATGTGGTCATGAAAGGCTACCTCAAAAACCCGGATGCCACCGACGCCGCGTTCAAAGGTGGCTGGTTCCACTCGGGCGACCTCGGGGTCATGCACCAGGACGGCTACATCCAGCTCAAGGACCGCTCCAAGGACATCATCATTTCCGGCGGCGAGAACATCTCCTCCATCGAAGT
>JAYGEF010000205.1:0-3415 GCA_046582535.1 Alphaproteobacteria bacterium | reverse complement strand
GCCGTCGTTGATGCCCGACGAATTGCCCGCCGTCACCGTGCCGCCCTCGCGGAAGACCGGGCGCAGGGTGGGAATGCGGCCCAAGTCAGCGGACAACGGCTGCTCGTCGCATTCGACCACATGCTCGCCCTTGCGCGTTGTTACCGTGACCGGAGCCACCTCGCCGTCAAAACTACCGTCCTCGATGGCGGTCTTGGCCCGGTTCAGGGACTCGATGGCGAAGGCGTCCTGGGCCTCGCGGGTAAACTGATAGGTCTCGGCGGTGTCCTCGGCGTAGCTGCCCATGAGGCGGCCCTTGTCGTAGGCGTCCTCGAGTCCATCGCAGAACATGTGGTCGAGCAGCTTGCCGTGGCCCATGCGATAGCCGTCCCGCGCCCGGTCCAGCAGGTAGGGCGCGTTGGACATGCTCTCCAGACCACCGGCCACGGTCACCCGCGACGACCCGGCCACCAACCCGTCGTGGGCCTGCATGGCCGCCTTCATGCCCGAGCCGCACATCTTGTTGATGGTGGTGCAGCCGGCGGCCTCGGGAATACCGGCGCCGAAGCTGGCCTGGCGGGCCGGCGCCTGGCCCATGCCGGCGGGCAACACACAGCCCATGACAACTTCGTCGACAGCCTCGGCAACGACACCGGCGTGTTCGAGAGCCGCGGCAATGGCCGTGGCGCCAAGCTTGGGTGCGGCGACATCCTTGAGCACACCCTGAAATCCGCCCATGGGCGTGCGGGCGGCGCCGACGATGACAATGGGGTCGGGGTGGTTCGAATCAGTCGCTGTCATAACTATTCCCTGGGGTCCTGTTCGCCGACCCGAATCAAGCGCACTTCGACGCCGATGTCGAGGTCCGACCATACGCGGTCGGCGGTCAATGCGGACAGCCCCTCGCGCAACGCAAGACCAAGGCATGCCCGATCAGCGAGAGACAAACCGAACTGGCGCGTTGAAAGACGAAGTGCCGCCGCGTCATACGCCATGCCGTCATCAAATGGGACCGTATGGAGATCAAGGTCCATCAACATGTCGCGCACCTCGTTGACCGAGACACCGCGATTGGTGAAGAACGTCGCGACCTCGGCCAAGTTGACCGACGACATAATTGCTGTCGGAAGCGCGGACCTGACGATGGCTGCTCCGGGCTCGTCACGCAAGAGGGCCAGCAGCGCGGACGCGTCAAGAACCAGGGGACATCTCCTCGTCTTCCCGCTTCGCCGCGGCGCGGCGCTCGACGATCAACTGATCGGAAAGAGACACGTCCCCAGGAATGTACTTCCTGACCAACGCTTGTGCCCGTGCAATCGCCGCATCGCGCCCAATAATCCGCAACTCGTTCTCCACCAGGGCTACCTGAACATCATCACCCGGCTGCAGATGCATCGCCTTGCGCATACCTGCAGGGATAACAATGCGGCCACCAGAATCAATCTTCGTCCATGTTGCCATAATCTGCCAATTTATTACTTCACCCATTTTTCCAATATATGGCACGATACGAATATATGTCAATTAACTGCACAAAGCCTACTCACTTGGGATCGCGGACCTTTTCTTCGACCTGGTTTGCCGACATGTTTTCGGCAATGGATTCGAAGGTGCTTTGCCGCTTCGCACTGAGAACGTTGCTCATGGCAAGGAACAACAGGATGCCGGCGGTTCCGACATAAATGTAATGGGTGGTTTTCTCCGGCTCTGTATTGAACATCGGCTGGGCAATCTTGTCTTTGATCCAGCCCCTGACCTTCTCATGCCAAACGCCTCAGGCCGCGAGTGCCGAGAACCAGATCACGGCGTCGACGTAGTTGATAACGCTTCCCATGGCGTGGACCTCGCGCATCGTTCATGACCGGCGACTAATCTCCATTATAGCACCGGGTTGCGCGGCATCGTGTGATCCGGGATATTATGGGCATGACTCGAACGGGAAAATTATGGCGATTCGCCGGCGCCACCTTGGCAGCGTGGCTTGGGCTGGTCATGGCCGCGCCGGGAACCGCTTCCGGCCAGACCGCGGTCGATCTGGAGCTGGTGCTGGCCATCGACTGTTCCTACAGCGTCGATGCCGGTGAGTTCGAGCTGCAAAAGAAAGGCCTTGCCCTGGCCTTTCAAAATCCGAAAATCCTACAAAAGATCCGCGAAGGCCCCCTGGGCATGATCGCCATCACCGTGGTCGAATGGTCGAGCGCTCATTCCCAGATCATCGCCGTGCCGTGGACCCTGGTCTACGACGAGGCGTCGGCCTTCGACCTGGCCGCCCGCATCGTTGCCATACCGCGCCTGACCGCCGACGGCGGCACCTCGATCTCGGCAATGATCGAGATCGGTGTCGCCATGCTCGACGCCAACAACTTTATCGGCGAGCGCCGGGTCATCGATATCTCGGCGGACGGCCATAACAATCACGGCTACCCCCTCGACCTCATGACCCGCCATGCGGAGCGTAACAACGTCAATATCAACGGCCTCGCCATTATCCACGAGCACGAGCATCTGGACAGCTACTTCCAACACCACCTGATTACGGGTGTGGGCTCCTTCGTGGTCACCGCCAACGGCTACGGCAAATACGCCGAGGCCATTGATCGCAAACTGATGCGCGAAATCGGCGGCTCACCCCTGTGGTGAGAGGCTACCCGGTCTCCACGAACAGTTCGCGGCCGATGAGCATGCGGCGGATTTCAGAGGTGCCGGCGCCGATTTCGTAGAGCTTGGCGTCGCGCAGCAGGCGGCCTGTCGGGCTTTCATTCATATAGCCGGTACCGCCGAGGCACTGGATCGCCTCCAGGGCCATCCAGGTGGCCCGCTCGGAGGCGTAGAGGATGGCGCCGGCGGCGTCCTTGCGGGCGGTCTGGCCGCGATCGCAAGCCTGGGCCACGGCGTACACGTAAGCACGGCTGGCATTCATGGTGGTGTACATGTCGGCGAGCTTGCCCTGCATGAGTTGGAATTCGCCGATGGCTTTACCGAACTGCCGGCGGTCGTGCACATAGGGAAGGACGACATCCATGCATGACTGCATGATGCCGAGCGGTCCGGCGGCGAGCACCGCGCGCTCGAAATCGAGGCCGCTCATGAGCACGTTGACTCCCCGGCCCTCCTCGCCGAGCACGTTCTCCGCCGGCACCGCGCAGTCCTCGAACACCAGCTCACAGGTGTTGGAGCCGCGCATGCCGAGCTTGTCGAGCTTTTGCGCGGTGGAAAATCCGGCCATGCCGCGCTCGACGATGAAGGCGGTGATGCCGCGTTTGCCCGCGTCCGGGTCGGTCTTGGCGTAGACCACCAGGGTATCGGCGTCGGGGGCCGTTGGTGATCCACATCTTGGTGCCGTTGAGCACATAGGTGTCGCCGCGCTTCTCGGCCCGCAGCTTCATGGCGACCACGTCGGAGCCGGCGCCGGGCTCGCTCATGGCCAGGGCGCCCA
>JAYGEF010000373.1:0-9980 GCA_046582535.1 Alphaproteobacteria bacterium | reverse complement strand
ACTCCCGGCGACGTTGCCCCCAAAAGGAAGCGGTTGTCACCTCGAAGCTTGAACCCCTCATGTAACCGATAGAATCTCGAAAGATTTTACCAGCGGCAGCTGGGAATTCGCTGCTTCAACGCTTTCGCGTACAAGTCAATTATGAACATTTTATTAACTATTATTCAAGTAAGAAACTGTTTTACAACGCAATTTCTTGTGGATGGAATTGTATTTATAATTCAGTCGCTTCTTTGTTTATCCACAGGTTTATGCACTAACGACGGAAATTTCATCGTTTAAAGTCATCGCTGGATGGTCGAAATTGGCCTCTCAAATGGGTTTTATCTGCGCCGGAGACAACATGCGCCAAGCCAGTCACCAACTATCGTTCGATACCACGGTCAGGGGCCTCTATGAGGTCACCGAGCCGATCGCCCACTGGCTCGCCGGCCAGACAATGGCGGAAGGACTGCTGACCGTGTTCATCCGCCATACCTCGGCGTCGCTGATTATCCAGGAAAACGCCGATCCCGACGTCATGCGCGATCTCGATACCTTCTTCGCCTGGCTCGCGCCCGAGGGCCCGGACATCTACCGACACCAAAGCGAAGGTCCCGACGACATGCCGGCTCATATCCGCGCTGCCCTGACCCAGACCCATCTGGCCATCCCGGTTGTTGATGGCCGCATGACACTTGGCACCTGGCAGGGCATCTACATATTCGAGCATCGCGCGGCGCCGCATGAGCGCCACCTGGCTTTGCGTCTCCTGGGCGAATAGGCGACAACCACGGCATAGACCGGTGTAGAACCCCATTCAGGCGGAAAATACCACCATTCATGACCGGGTTACGGTTGTTGCGAACCACAATCAACGCTATGATTAGTTATCGGCTAGTCCCAAGTTGGGGAACGGAGCAAGCAGGGTTAAACGCATCACGGATGAACGTGAATCCGGGGGGTACGTGGTAACGCGATCTCCCGCCTGCATTTTAAGACCCCAGGTTCAGCCTCCCAGGAACAACCGCCCCACGTCCGGGTCGTCCAGCAGGGTGTCGCCGGGGCCGGCCTTGGCGACGTAGCCGTCGACCAGCACATAGCCGATGTCGGCGAACTCCAGGCCCTTCTTGGCGTTCTGCTCGACCATGATGATGGTCTTGCCCTCGTCGTGCTGAAGGCTGCTGAGAATTTCGAACACCATATCGATAAAGCGCGGCTCGAGGCCGATGGAGGGCTCGTCAACCAACAGCACCTCCGGGCCCATGACTAGGGCGCGGGAAATCTCAAGCAGCCGCCGCTCGCCGCCGGACAACACGCCGGCCCGTTGATGGCGGCGCTCGGCGAGGCGGGGATAGCGCTCCAGCACCTGCTCGGCGGCGGCCTTGGCGGCGGCCGGATCGGCCATCAGATAGGCCCCCATCCACAGATTTTCCTCGACGGTCATGTTGGGAAACACTGAGTTGTCCTGGAGGATGTAGGCGATGCCACGCTCGAGCTTGTGGCTCGAGCCGAGCCGGGTGACATCCTCGCCGTCCATGGTAATGACGCCGCCGGTGATGGTGGTGAAGCCGTGAATCGAATGCAGCACCGTCGATTTGCCGGCGCCGTTGGGGCCAATCAGGCACAGAGACTGACCGCGCCCGACCATGAGGTCGAGGCCGTGGAGGATTTCCATCTTGCCGTAGCCGGCGACCAGATCTCGGATGGTCAGCACCGGGTCGTCGCCGGCCAGGGCTTCGAGTTCCGCGCGGGTCGGGCCTTGCTCGGCCAGGCGCCGGGCTTCGCGGGCGACGTCCTCGACCGAGATGATCGAGTCGACCGAGCCCAGACCACGAGGCGCGCCACTATCCACCATCAGCCGGCCCCCAGGTACGCATCCAGCACCCGCTGGTCGCCGCGAATCTCGTCGGGGGTGCCGGCGGCCAGCAACTCGCCATGGGCCAGGCAATAAATATGTTCCGCCAGGTTCATGATGACGCGCATGTTGTGCTCGATGACCAGCAGGGTGATGTCGAGGTCCGCGTTGGCCCGCTTGAGCCGGTCGATAATGCCGTTGATCAGCGTCGGGTTGATGCCCGCCGTGGGTTCGTCGAGCAACAATAGCTTGGGCTCGGCCATGAGCGCCATGGCGAACTCCAACAGCTTCTGTTGGCCAAACGACAGCTCGCCGGCGCGCAGGAAACGCTTGGCGTGGAGGCCGACGAATTCGAGCAGGGCCTCGGCCCGCTCATGGGTCTCGGGGCTCGGGCGGGCGAACATGGCGCCGAGCGATATACCGCTCTCGCGGGTGCTGATGGCCATGTTCTCCAGGCAGTTCATGGCGCCGTAGATACGGGTCTGCTGAAAGGTCCGCAACAGGCGGAGGCGGGCAATGTCCGGCACCCTCAGAGCGGTGATCTCGCGGCCCTCGAAGCGGATCGAGCCGCCGTCTATCGGGTGGTAGCCGACGATCGAGTTGAACAGGGTCGTCTTGCCCGAACCGTTGGGCCCGATCAGGCCGACGATCTTGCCCTGGGGTACGGTCAGGCTGACGCCATTGTTGGCAACCACGCCGCCGAAGGACTTGGAAACGCCGTCGACCTGGAGGATATCGCTCATGAGTCCGATCCTCCCGCCGCGCTCTCGTCAACGGTCTCGCCGAAACGGGTGGGCCAGCGCTCGCGCAGCCAGCCGAGTATGCCCATGGGGAAGAACACCACGATGACCACGATCAACACGCCCATGGCGACCCGCTGCCAGCCGAACATGGTGCTCCAGAAGAACTCTTGGGTGATGTGAAACACCATGGCGCCGACCACCGGCCCCCACATGGTGCCCTTGCCGCCGAGGATCACCATGAGCACCATCCAGACCCCGAAGGTGGCGCCGGGGAAGGCCACATCGAGCGGGTCGATGAAGATGTTAAGATGGCCGAAGGCGCCGCCGGCGAAAGACAGGAAGAAGGCCGCGATGGCCCAGGCGAAAATCTTGTAGCGGATTGTCGGCAGGCCCATGGCCTCCGCCTTGTCCTCATCGTCGCGGATGGCGTTGATGGCGAGGCCGAAGCGGGTCGAATAGAGCCAGCGCAGGGCGAAGAACGTGATCGCCGCCAGGGCGAAGTAGAAATAGGCGAAGAACAGCCCCTTGGAACCGAGTTCGTCGGGGAACAGCGGCGCCGCCATGCCCGCGCCGGCGCCGATGTATTCGATGCCGCCCGCCGATTCGCCCACGGCGACGCCAAGGCCCAGGGTGCAGATGGCGAAATAGTGGCCGCGCAGGCTGAGTACGCCGAGACCGAGGAACAGTGCCGCGGCGACGCAGAGCACGGCGCCAACCGCCATGCCGAGCGCCAAACCGCTGAGGTACTGGGCCGAATTGAGGCGCACTTGGGCGACGTCGGCAACGGTCTCGAATTGGCCGACGTCGAAATAGAGCTCGTGCTGGACCATGGCGGCGGCGTACATGCCGATGCCGAAAAACACGATATTGCCGAACGAGTTGTAGCCCATGCGGCCACCGATGACGTCCCAGGTCAGGGCGAAGGTTACCATCATCCAGAGAAAGGCGATTTGGCCCTGGAAGGCGGGCGCGACCAGCGGCAGCGCCAGCCCGGCCACCGCAAGGCCACCATAGACCACGGTATTGCGCAGTGCCGGGTTCATTTGAGGTACCGCCGTTGGCGGGCCAGCAAGGTGCTGCGGCCGACCAGGATGACCACCAGCAGGCCGAACACGAAGGCGATCTGGAATTCCGTGCCGAGGATGAACCCGGCAAAGTTCTCGGCGGCGCCAAGGCCGACACCGGCGGCGATGACACCGGCCAGGTAGCCGAGACCGGCGACCACAACGATCATGAACGAGCGAATGGTAAAGATCAGGCCGAGGTAGGGCTCAACCACCCAGACCATGGCGACCAGGGCGCCGGCGGCGCCGCAGACCGCGGCATTGATGGCGAAGGTGGCGGCGTAAACCTTCTCGGTGTCGACCCCGACGATGCGCGCCGCCCGCGGGTTCTGGGTGGTGGCGCGGATTGCCTGGCCGAGGCGCGAGCGCTTGAGGAAGGTGACCAACACGATAGCCACGGCCACCGCGATCAGCGCCGCCACCAGTTTGATATGATCGACCGTGACGATGCCGTCGAAGAATGCCCAGTTTCCCAAGCCATGACGAGCCTGGCGGATATCGGCGCCGAAGACCTGGTTCATGAGCTGCTGCAACAGGATGCTGACGCCGAAGGTGGCGAGCAGCGAGACGAAGATGTCCTTGGAAACCACCCGGCGAATGACCATGTGATAAATCGCAAAGCCGACGCCATAGAGCACCACCGGCGCCGCGATGATGCCGAACAGCGGATGCAGGCCGGCGTCGCTCAATATGACGGTGATGAAGCCGCCGAGCACGACGAACTCGCCCTGGGCGATGTTGATGATGTTCATCACCCCCCAGACCAGGGCCATGCCATAGGCGCAGAGTGCGAAGATGGCGCCGGCCAACAGGCCATTGACCAGCAATTGCACCGCCAGCGGCGGCACCAAGATCAACAAGTCAATATTGGCCAGAATGGTATCGATGTCGGGGCTTCCATGTTTTGTTGGGCGAACAGCGAACGACGAACGGCCCCGCCCGCCGAAGGGGCGAAACGGGGCCGTCCGGTTTAGCCGTTGCTAGTAATCAACGTGACGCGGAAACGCCAGCTTGCTGTCGGCCCAGGCCAATGGTGCCACCAGCTTGTACTCACCGCCCTGGATCTGCCTCAGAACCATGGGCTTGGCGATGTTCTGGCCGGTCGGCGCGAACTTGATGTTGCCGTAGAAGGTCTGAATGTCCGTGGCCGCAAGGGCATCGCGAATAGCCTCGGTGTCGAGTGAGCCGGCCCGGGCGATAGCGTCCGCATAGACCAGTACGGCGGCGCTGGATTCGGCCGCCTGATAGGGCGGCACATAGCCGTAGGTGTCTTCGAAGAGCGTGGCGTACTCGGCTGCGGTGCCGAGCCAGTGGTCCTCGTAGGCGAGCTTTTCCGACCACTGAGCGGCGCACAGGATGCCCTCGCCGGCGTTGCCGAACTCTTCCACGTTGGTGACCTTTGCGGACTCGCAGTGGGTCATGGCGACCATGGGCACGTTGAGACGCTGCTCGCGCATCTGACGCACGAACAGGGCGCCGCCGACCGTGTGGGCCGAGACCGCGAGGATATCGGGCTTCAGCGCTTTGACCTTGGTCAGGAAGGTGGTCATGTCGCTGACTTCCTTGGGCAGCTTTTCGTCGACCACCACGGTCATGTTGTAGCGTGCCGCGTCTTCCAGTACCCCGGCGCGAATGTCGAGGGCGAAGGGCTCGTTGCGCACGCCGATGGCGACCGTCAGGCTCGACGGGTCGCGGCCGTCCATCTTGGCCTGCTCGGCGGCCAGATCGATGGCTGACTTAAGATACTGCTCCGATGTCGACAGCACCGCGAAGAGGTAGCGGTAGCCCTGGTTGAACAGCGAGCGCGAAGCGCCGTTGGCCTCGACCATGGGGATCTTGTACTTCTCGGCGACCGGCGCCATGGCCTTGGTCATGCCCGAGCTGTAGGGTCCCAGCATGAGCTTGACGCCGTCCTGCTGGATCAGCCGTTCGACCAGCTGGGTTCCGCGGGCGGCGGTGGATTCGTCATCGTAATACTTGATTTCGAGCATGTACGCGGTGCCGCCGACATCGACGCCGCCCATGGAATTGGCTCGCTCGACGGCCAGGTCATAGCCGTTCTTGGTGTGCTTGCCGTTGACCGCGTAACGGCCGGTAAACGACACCGCGGCGCCGATGATAATGACGTTGTCGGCCGCCAGGACCGGCGTCGCCGGCATGGCGCCATAGGCCACCAGACCGGCGGCCAGGCCCAAAAATGTTGATTGCAACAGTCTCATAATACCCTCCCTAGGTTATCGATTGCACCGACCATAGCCCAAATCACCGCCGCCGGTCACTTTGGTTATTAAGAGACGTTTGCAAATCGATTGATGGCGAAGGCTTCAATAGGGGTCTGTGTTTCACCGTTCGTCAGCAACTCGCCGAGGATGTCGCCCATGACCGGGCCAAGCTGGAAGCCGTGACCGGAGAAGCCGAAGGCGTGCCACAGGCCGGGGGTGGTCAGGCTCGGGCCGATCACCGGCAGATCGTCGGCCATGACACCTTCGATGCCGGTCCACACCCGGATGATCAGTAGATTGGCCAGACGCGGGATCAGGGACGCCGCCAGGGCGCTTGCCGCCATGGTGTGCTCGGGCAGCACGTAGGCGCGGCTGGTGACCGTGTCAGCGATGTCGGCGCCGCCGCCGAAGACCACATTGCCGCGCGCCACCTGGCGCAAATAAATACCGGCGCCGCACATGCCTAGCGCCGGTCCGATGAAGTGGCGGGTCGGTTCGGTCACCACCATTTGCGGCGCCACGGCGGTCATCGGCACGGTTTCGCCAAACGCCGCCGCGACCGTGCCGCCCCAGGCGCCGGCGCAATTGAGCATCTGGCGGGCGCGGACGACCGGGCCGCTCGCAGTGGTCAGTTCGAAACGCTCGCCGTCATGGGCGAAGCTGGTGACCTCGGTGTCTTCCCGGATATCGGCGCCGGCGGCCCGCGCCGTGCGGGCGAAGGCCGGACCGACCAGCCGTGGATTGGCCTGGCCGTCCTCGGGACAGAGAGAGGCGCCGGCAATCGTGTCCGACAGCCAGGGAAAGCGCCGCCGGGTCTGGCCGCTGTCGAGCAGTTCGAGGTCGAGGCCATAGTCCTTCGCCGCCACCGCGTAGGTGGCCAGTTCCTCGCAGTCGTCATCGTCGCGGGCCAGCTTGAGATGGCCGCTAGGGACAAACTCGCAGTCCGTGCCAATGATCGAGGCCAGGCGGGGCCAGATTTCGCGGGAGCGCCGGGCCAGGGGCAACTCGGGCAGTAGCCGGCCCTGTTGCCGCACACCGCCGAAGTTGACGCCACTGGCCTGGGCCCCAGCCATGCCCTTTTCCAGCACCACCACGGGGATATGGCGCTGAGCCAGATACAGTGCCGTGGCGCAGCCGGCGACGCCGCCGCCGACGATGGCGACTTCAGTGTCGATTGTCCGGTCGGGGGTCATGATGGACCCGCAAGACTAATCGGGATGGGCTTAGCCGGCGCGGCACCGCGCAGGCGCTCGACCTGCTCGACCGGAATGTTGAGCGCGGCGGCCAGCACTTCGGCCGCCGCCACGGCGCACATGCGGCCCTGACAGCGCCCCATGGCGAGGCGGGTCAGGGCCTTGGCCCGGTTCAGTTCGTTGGCGCCCAGGTCGTTGGCGGCATGGCGTAATTCGCCAGCTCGGATCGCCTCGCAGCGGCACAGGATGGTGTCGTCGGCCATGGTCGCGGCGAGGTCCGCCGGATAGGCGAAGGCGCTGTCGAGAGCGGCGGCGAAACGCCGGGTGGCGGCGAGTCGGCGGCGGTGCTCCGCGACCCGGTCCATAGGCACGCTGCGGCCGAGATCGGCAAGCACGGCGTAGGCGGCCAGAGCGCCGCGGGCTTCGGCGGCGTTGGCCCCGGCGATGGCCATGCCGTCGCCGGCCAGGTAGACCCGGGCCACGGCGGTGCGACCGTCGTCGTCGGTCTCGGGCAGCCATTGGCGCGATGGCCCGTGGTAGGCAAAGCGGCATCCGGCAATATCGGCCAGCCGGGTTTCGGGGACCAGGCCGTAGCCGGTGGCGATGGCGTCACAGGCGACTCGCTGTTCGCGGCCGGCGCCGTCGCGGTAGCGCAGGGCCTCGATGCGCCCATCGCCCTCGGCTTCCAGAGGAACCGCGCCGTGGATCAGTGGCACGCCCCGGGCGCGCAGGCTGGCGGTGTAGTAGATGCCCTTGGCCAGGGTCGCCGGGTCCTTGGCTAGGGTGCCCAATGCCGCCAGTTTGTCGCCCAGGGCGGCGCTGTCGATGACGGCCGCCACATCGGCCCGGGCCTTGGCGTATTGCCAGGCGACCAGGGTCAACAGCGGCCCGGTGCCGACAAAGGCAACACGACGGCCGACCGCGCAGCCCTGGTATTTGAGCGCCACCTGAGCGCCGCCCAGGGTGAAGACGCCGGGGGTGGTCCAGCCGGGAAACGGCGCCACCCGGTCGTGGGCGCCGCTGGCGATGATCAGGGCGTCGAAGGGAATTTCACCATGCGCGCCGTCTCGCGCCGTGTGGGCAACGCCGTCGCGGATGTTCCACACCAGGGTCTCGGGACGATAGTCGATTCGCGCCTCAAGGGCCGCGAAGGTCTGATGAAGGCGCTGTGCCCGCCCGGCCTCGAAACCGTACAGCGCCTTGCCCGGCCGCTTGAACCCATCCGGTGGCTGGCGATAAATCTGGCCGCCGCTACGCGGGCTTTCGTCGACCACCACCGGATTTATGCCGCCGGCCACGAGAGCCTCGGCGGCCCGCACCCCGGCCGGTCCGGCGCCGACCACCAGGACTCGAGGCTCGCTCACAGATCGTTCCCCGTATGGATGGCCATGCCATCGATCACCAGGGTCGTGCAGGCGCGCACCCGCCGGCCGTTGCCAAGGGTCACCCAGCAGTCCTGACAGGCGCCCATGAGGCAGAACCCGGCGCGTGGACCGTCATCGAATTCCGATTGCCGCAGACGGTGGCCGTGGACCAGCAGGGCGGTCGCCAGGGTGTCGCCGTCGAGCGCCGTCAACGCCACCCCATCGACGGTGATGGTGACGGTCCGCCGATCATTCTCGGCAACCCGTATGAATTGTCCCGACCCGTCCATAGCCGCCGCTCCCGTGCGTTGCTCCTGGCCGTTATGTGTAGACCATCGGCGGCGGTGGCGCAGCCCTTGGCTTAATCGGTGGAGACGATCTCCACCGTGACCACCGAGGAGATGGTTTGGGCCAGCGCTGCTTTTTGTGCTTCGTAGGTCTCCAGTCGCTTGTCGCGCGCAAGCGCTCGTTAACCCGGCGGCGTTCGGTCATCCACAGGCGCTGGACGCGTTTGATATAGGGCAGGCCGAATTTCCGGGTTGATGAATGATAGGTCGCGATGGAGCGGCTCCAGGAGCGAAACTGGTCCTGGAGTTGGCTAATAAACCCGCCGGCGTAGGCCGCGTTGGCCATGGGGTCGAAGGCCGGATCCAGGCTGGTGAAGGCGTCCGGATGATAGGCCAGGTTGATCTGCATGCAGCCGACGTCGATGTTGGTGACGCCCCGCGCCCGCATGGCTTCGACCACGGCGACGGCCTCGGCCTTGGCGGCAAGATAACGGGCGTCATCGCCGGACGTCACGGTCCAGGGCCAGGCATAACTTGCCTTGCGGGCAGGGCCCCAGCGGCCGGTTTCGGCCAGGGAAATGGCGCCCAGGATCAGGGTTGGCAGGCCTTGGGTGGCTTCGACGGCGGCGGTGGTCGAGTCGCGGACGGTAGGCGCCGAATTGTCGCTCATTCGGCCGCCAGGGGGAGGCTCAGCGCCGCCGGGTCGATGGTCCCCAGCGCCCTTATGACTGTCGCCATGTGGGCCGCCATGACGCCGAGACCCTGGCGCCGCTCGAACCGGGCCTCGTCCATGTACAGAACTCGGTTGATCTCGATCTGCAGGGCGTGAACCCCGGTATGAGGCGCGCCGTAATGACCGGTGGTGAAGCCGCCGGCGTAGGGCGTGTTGTGGTGTACATTGAGCCCGATATCGCGCAGTACCCGGGTTGCCATGGCGGTGATGGCCGGATGGCAGGATTGGCCGTGACGGTCGCCGAGCACGATATCCACAGGTCCCGACGTCAAACTGTTGTCCAGGGGCCCACCGGCCGAGGGCATGGAATGACAATCGAGCAGAATGGCGCCGCCGAAGCACGCCACCGTGTGATCGATCAGCCCGGCAAGGGCCGCGTGATAGGGCCGGTAGAACCCCTTGATACGCGCCTCGGCCTCGGCGAAGCTGAGCTTGCGGCGGTAGATCGGCATACCGTTGGCGACAATGCGGGCAATGGTGCCAAGGCCCGAGAGCACCCGACGGGAGTCGGTATTGACGTAATCGGGCAGGCTGTCG
>JAYGEF010000252.1:0-17146 GCA_046582535.1 Alphaproteobacteria bacterium | reverse complement strand
GCCCGAGAGCCCGGTGCCGGCGCCCCGCGGCACGACCTTAACGTTGCGCTCATGGCAGCATTTGAGGATCGCCGAGACCTGATCGACGGTCTCGGGCAGGACCACCAGCATGGGCCGCTGGCCATAGGCGGTGAGTCCGTCGCTCTCATAGACTCGCAGCTCGTCGGCGTCGGCGATCACCGAGCCGTCCGGCAGCATGGCGCTGAAGGTCTCAATCAGCGCCCCGCGCTGGGCCATGGCGGCGCGATCCGGTTCGGGCATCTTCATGGCGCGATTGTGGGACAGCGCCCGGTGCCCGTCAACGCGGCAGCGCTACAGTAAGCCGTATTCGTTAAGCGCCGCACCCAACCCCTCGGGCGAGCGGAAGTGGTGGGCGTGGAAGCCCAGGTCACGGGCGGCCACGACGTTTTTCTCGGAGTCGTCGATGAACAGGGTGGTCGCGGGCGTCAGGCCGTAGCGCTCGAGGATGCAATGGAAGATCGCCGGGTCGGGCTTTATCAGACGTTCTTCGCCGGACACCACGATGCCCTCGAACCAGGCGAGAAAATCGAAGCGGGCGCGGGCGATAGGGAACGTTTCCTTCGACCAGTTAGTCAGGCCGTAGAGCGCCACGCCACGCCGGCGCAAACCATCGAGCAGCGTAACGCTGCCGTTGATGGGACCGTTCAGCATCTCTTCCCAGCGACTGTCGTAGGCTTTAATCAGGCTGGCGTACTGGGGATGGCGGGTGCTGGCTTCGGCGACGGCGGCGGCAAACGACCGGCCGGCGTCCTGTCGCAGATTCCATTCGACGTCGATGATGGCGCTGAGGAAATGCTCCATGGCCGCCTCGTCGCCGGGAAAAAGCTTGCGATAGAGGTAGCGCGGATCCCAGTCGATGAGAACCCCGCCGAGGTCAAAGACGACGGCGTCGACCGATGTTTTCATTGGGAATGCGCCGGCCCTTAGGCCAGGCGACTGGAAACTAGCCCTGGCGCGCCTTGAAGCGTGGGTTGGTCTTGTTGATCACGTAGAGGCGGCCTTTGCGGCGCACAATGCGGCAATCTTTGTGGCGCCGTTTGGCGGATTTGAACGAGTTCACCACTTTCATGGTACAAATTCCTGCGTTTACGTAAGGCCGGGGAGGGCGCAACCTACGCATCAGGCCGCTTGATGTCAACGGCGCAAGTAGGCGCCCGATGACGACCGTTAGGTTGATGGTCGCGACCGATCATGCCACGATAGTTCTTTATATCTGATTATCGCCTCGTCGCGCGCGGACCGGCTCTCTGGAAAATTCGCCTCATCTAGGAATAATTCTATTGTTCCAATGGGTTGTAAGCATATACGAAAAATCTGGCGGGCTCGATAAAGCCACATTGACGGTCGGGTCATTGTGGTGTTACATAGACCTCACCCATTTGCGAATTATTCTTATTCGCACTATCCCTGACAGACGAATCGACCCGGAGGAGTAGCCGAAATATGCGTGGTGTATCGAGTTTTGTCATGCGCGGCCATACAGGTTTCGCTGACCCATTGTCACGACTGGCCGGTGTCGGCCTGGCCGCCGCCCTGGTTATCGCGCCCCTGGCAAGCGCGTTGACCACTGAAGTCAACGTATATTCGGCGCGCAAGGAAGTGCTGATCAAGCCGCTGCTCGACGCCTTTACGGCGGAGACCGGCATCGCCGTCAACCTGGTCAGTGGCAAGGCAGACGCCTTGCTTCAGCGCCTCGAGCGCGAGGGCGCCAACAGCCCCGCCGACGTGCTGCTGACCACGGACGCTGGCCGTCTGGTGCGGGCCAATCAGGCGGGCCTGTTACAGGCCACGCCGACGGCGACCCTGAGCGCCGCCATTCCCGCCCAATACCGCGACCCGGCTGGGGCCTGGTTTGGTCTGTCCCTGCGGGCGCGGCCGATCATGTATTCCGTCGACCGGGTGTCGCCGGCCGAGCTGTCCAGTTATGCTGCCCTGGCCGGACCGCAATGGGCCGGGCGGGTCTGTGTGCGCTCGTCCAACAACATCTATAACCAGTCCATGCTGGCCGCCTTCATCGACCACCGGGGCGTTGCCGAGGCCGAAGCCTGGGCCAAGGGTCTGGTGGCCAACTTCGCGCGCAAACCCCAGGGCGGCGACCGCGACCAGATCCGCGCCGTCGCGGCAGGCGAGTGCGACGTGGCTCTGGCCAACACCTATTATCTGGCCCGTCTGGCGACCTCCGACAAGGAAGCCGACCGCACGGTGGCGGCCCAGGTGGCGGTGTTCTGGCCCGACCAGGATGGCCATGGCGTCCATGTCAACATCAGCGGCGCCGGTGTTACCGCCAGTGCCGGCAATGTAGATAACGCCATCAGGCTGATCGAGTTCCTCGCCAGCGACAGCGCCCAGAAAACCTACGCCGAGGTGGTCAACGAGTACCCGGTGAAACCCGGCGTACCGTGGTCCGACGTGGTCGCCACCTGGGGCACCTTCAGGGCCGATGACCTCAATCTTGCGGTGCTCGGTGAGAACAATGCCGAGGCGGTGCGCATCGCTGATCGGGCAGGCTGGCAATAGCGTTGTAAGTTTGATCGAATTTGTTCGATCAAACGGCGTTCAAACGCCACGCAGGCTTTCGCCGAACGGTCGGCGACCCGCAGTCGCGGGCTGAAAGAAAGTAGGAAGAATACCTGCGGTCATCATTTTATGGCCGCAGGCAAGCGCGGCCGCGCGTCGCCGCTTATGCGGCTGGAGCCTGCGTGGCGCTTGAACGCGCTTTCATATAATGTGGCCCCGCCGCCTGGTAGCGGCGGGATTATTCTCTTGTGTGAGGGGCCATGACCATCCAGGGACATATCGACCATCCGGCGGCCTGGAAGGGCAGCGATTTCGCGTCGAAGGACGATTTCGCCTTCGACCTTGGGCCGCGTCATATCGCCGCCTTCGACACGGCGGTCGCGTCGATCAAACAGCGTGGCCTCAAGGCCCAGCAATTCGGCCGCGACGATTTCGACCTGTCGCCCATCGCCGACGATGTGGCGGCGATCTTCCGTGAAGTCATGGAAGGACGCGGCATCGTCGTGGTCCGGGGCTTTCCGGTTGACCGCTACAGCACGGAAGATATGGGCATCCTCCATTGGGGCCTGGGCACCCATTTCGGCCGCGCCGTCAGCCAGAGCCGCATGGGCGACCGCATGGGCGACGTCATCGATGTCTCCGGCGATAATCCGCGTGAACGGGGTTATCGCTCAAGCAAGGAGCTCGATCTGCACACGGATTCCGACGACATCGTCGGCATGATGTGCCTGCGCGACGCTAAGTCCGGCGGCGTCAGCCGGCTGGTCAGCACCCTGGCCGTACATAATGAGATCAGCGCCAGCCACCCGGAGCATCTGGCGCCGCTCTATGACGGCTTCCCCTATCACTGGCGCGGCGAGGAGCCCGAGGGCGAGCCGCCGATCACGCCCTACAGGGTACCAGTGTTCTCCGAGCGCGACGGCGTGGTGAGCACATGCTATTTGCGCTACTTCATCGACATGGCGGCGGAAGAGTCCGGTGAGCCCCTGCCCGAGGCATCGACAGCAGCCCTCGATTATTTCGAGGAAGTCGCCAACCGCGACGACATGGTCCTGCGCTTCCGGCTGGCCGCCGGCGAAGCAATGTTCTTCAACAACTATGTGACCCTGCACTCGCGTACCGAATTCGAGGACCACGACGATCCCGAACGGCGCCGCCACCTGCTCCGACTGTGGCTCGACGTGCCCAATGGCCGGCCCATTTCAGAACCCCTGCGCCGCTACTACGGCACGGACGGCATCAAGGGCCGGGGTGATGCCGATACCATCTATCAGGGCAAAACTTTGATGGACCGGTAGGCGGGGCCTATTTGTTGCGAGGGACGATGACGATCCAGGGACATATCGACCACCCGGCGGTCTGGAAGGGCAGCGACTTTACATCGCCCGACGATTTTTCCTTCGATCTCGGACCTCGGCACATGGCGGCTTTCGATACGGCGGTCGCGGCGATCAAGCAGCGTGGCCTCAAGGCCCAGCACTTCAGCCGTGAGGATTTTGACCTGTCGCCCATCATCGACGACGTAAAGTCGATCTATGACGACCTTATGGCAGGGCGCGGCATGGTCCTGGTGCGGGGCTTCCCGGTGGCGCGCTACAGCACCGAGGATATGGCTATCCTCTTTTGGGGCCTAGGCACCCATTTGGGCCGCGCCGTCAGCCAGAGCCGCATGGGAGACCGTATGGGCGAAGTCACCGATGTTTCCGGCGACAACCCGCGTGAACGGGGCTATCGCTCAGCCGCGGAACTCAACCTGCATACGGACTCCGACGACATTGTCGGCATGATGTGCCTGCGCGACGCCAAGTCCGGCGGCTATAGCCGGTTGGTCAGCACGCTGGCGGTGCATAACGAGATCAACGCCCGGCACCCGGAACATTTGGCGCCACTCTATGAGGGCTTTTATCATCACTGGCGCGGCGAGGAGCCCGCGGGCGAGCCGCCGATCACGCCCTATCGGGTGCCGGTGTTCTCCGCGTGTGACGGTGTGGTCAGCAGTTGTTGCGGGCGCTATTTCATCGACATGGCGGCGGCGGAATCCGGCGAGCCGCTGCCCGAGGCAGCGAAAGCCGCCCTCGACTATTTCGAGGAAGTCGCCTACCGCGACGACATGATGCTCAGTTTCCGGCTTCAAGTTGGCGAGGCGATTTTGTTCAACAACTATGTGACCCTGCACGCGCGCACCGCGTTCGAGGATTACGACGAGCCCGAACGCCGCCGCCTCCTGCTTCGCCTGTGGCTCGATGTGCCCGATGGCCGGCCCATCGCCGAATCCCTGCGCCGCTACTACGGCTCCGACGGCATCAAGGACCGGGGCGACGCCAACACCATCTATCAGGGCGAAACGTTGGTCGACCGAAGGCAGTAGGCTGATCGATGTGTGGCCGATTTACACTCCGTACACCAGCCTACAAACTCGCCGAGGCGTTTGGCATCGAGGTCCGGGCTAACCTGGCGGCGCGCTATAACATTGCGCCGAGCCAGGATATCGCCGCGCTGCGCGTTGATGGCGAAAACCAGCGGGAACTGGTCATGCTGCGCTGGGGGTTGGTGCCTGCCTGGGCCAAGGACCCGGCCATGGGCAACCGCATGATCAATGCCCGGGCGGAAACCGTGGCCGAGAAGCCCGCCTTCCGCGCCGCCTTTCGTCAGCGCCGCTGCCTGATACCGGCGGATGGGTTCTTCGAGTGGCAAAAGACGCCGGATGGTTCGAAACAGCCCTACCTCATGGCCCGCCCCGACGGCGAGCCTTTCACCATGGCTGGCCTGTGGGAGCGCTGGCAACCGCCCGGCACGGATGAGCCCCTGGAGACCTGTACCATCATCACCACCGAGGCCAATGAGACCCTGGCGCCAGTTCACCACCGCATGCCGGTAATTGTCGCGCCGGGCGACCGCGACGCCTGGCTCGACCCGGCGGCGCCCTCGGCCGAAACCCTCACAGCCCTGTTGCGCCCCGCGCCCGATGAGGATCTGACCGCCCAGGCTGTCGACCGCCACGTCAACAACGCCCGCCACGATGACCCCAGGTGCATCGAGCCGGCATCGAATGGAATGCTGCTGTAATGACCCGAATTGCCTTCCTCCACACGGCGGACGTTCACGTCCGGATCTTCGATGACCTCATGGCGGACCTCGCGCCGGACGCCTCACCAATCCATACAGTGCGCGCCGAATGGCTGGCCGAGGCCCGCGAGAGTGGCATGACTGACGATCTGCAGGGCCGGGTTCGCGCCCTGCTAACGGATCAGGCCGGCGCCTGCGACGCGGTGCTTTGCACCTGCTCGACCCTGGGTCCGGTGGTTGACGATATGGCGGTATCCCACCCCACTGTGGTGCGCATCGACCGGCCCATGATGGAGCGCGCGGTTAGCCATGACGGCGCCCTGCTGCTCGCCTATTGCCTGGACAGCACCCTGGGTCCGACCCTGGAGTTGCTGCGCACGATCCTTGGTGAGCAATCGAAGAACAGCGCCATCACCTCGGTGTCCTGCGCCGCGGCCTGGCCGTTCTTCGAGAGCGGCAATCGGGCCGGTTTCGCGGAGACCATCGCCCGCCTGGTAACAGCGGCGGTGGCCGCCGAGGTCGATCCGGCCTGCGTTATCCTGGCTCAGGCCTCCATGGCCCCTGCCGAGCCGCTGTTGTCCGGGCCGGTTTATTCGTCGCCCCGGCCGGCGGTCGAAGCGGTACTTGAAGCCGCGAACCGCCAGGAGAATTAGGCTAGGCTAGAGTTCATAAATCGTGTTTGGCAAAGGGAGTGGATTATGGCGGCAACGAACGGACTGGTGGTTTCGGCGGACTCACATGTAACCGAGCCCATGGATCTGTGGGAAACCCGCATCGACAAGCGGTTTCGCGAGCAGGCGCCGCGCTACGTCTACAACAAGGACGCCAAGCGGCTCAATTTCATCGTTGAAGGCCAGGTGCCGCGCGGCGTCTCGGCCAACATCATGGTTGGCCAGAAGCCCGAGGACTACGCCGATTTTCTCGAGAAGGGGTTGGAGGCCGCCAGGGCCGGCGGCTGGGATACGGCGGCCCGCCTCGAGGACATGGATCACGACGGCATTCATGCCGCCGTCAATTATACCAGCCAGGGCTTCTCCCTGTTCCAGATTGCCGACGCGGCCTATCAGGAGGCCTGTTTCAGTGCCTATAACGACTGGCTCGCCGAGTACTGCGGCGCGGCGCCCGGCCGTCTGTTCGGCATCGCCCTGGTATCGCTTTACAACATCGACAATGCGGTCGCCGAGCTCCGGCGCTGTCACAAACTCGGCCTATGCGGGGCGATGATATGGGGCGCGCCGCCCGAGGCCACGCCCTTCGGCGCCGACCGCTACGAGCCGTTCTGGACCGAGGCCGCGGCCTTGGCCATGCCGCTGTCCCTGCATATCGCCACCGGCGCCGACAGCGCCGCCCTGCGCTCGGCGTCCGACCCGGAACCCTACTGGCGCAACATGGGGGCCTTGATCGCCTTGCCCGCCGAAATTCAGCGGGCGCTGATCGCGCTGGTCTTCTCCGGCGTCATGGAGCGCCACCCTGACCTGCGTTTCGTTTCGGCCGAGTACGACATGGGCTGGATGCCCTATTTTCTGCAGAACGCCGACGCGCTTTTCAAGCGCTGGGCGCCGGTCGCCGGATTCAATCTGGCCGAGGCGCCATCGAGCTATTTCCGCCGCCAAGTGCGCTCGACCTTCATTCGCGAGCCCATCGGACTGCGCATGGTGGCGGCCGGCCTGGTCGATGCCGACTGTGTCATGTGGTGCGACGACTATCCCCACGGCGCCTCGACCTGGCCCAAGTCCCGGGAGGTCATCGCCGAGACCATGGCGGGGATTTCAGACGCCGACAGACGAAAGATCACCCGCGACAACGTGGTGGCGCTCTACGGCATTGATTTGGCCTCCGGCTCCTAAATCATCACATCGTATTGACAACTGACCAGCATTTCGGCCATGGCGGCGGTGTTGGGCAGCGCCAGGGCCACTGCGGCCAGTTCGGCGAGGTCCTCGGGCTGGATCATTTCCTCGGGCGACGGGTCGGTCCGCCCCGCGGTCATATCTGTAGCCACGTAACCGGGGCATAGGGCGGTAACCCGCACGCCGTCCTTCCAGGCGGCGCGCCGTGCCGCGTGACCGACCGCCATGAGGCCGAACTTGCTCATGGCATAGCCGGTGCCGTCGTTGGCCACCCGTTTGCCCGACAGGGACACCACGTTGATGACCCGCCCGCTGCCGCACGCCCGCAGGTGGGGCAGGGCGAGGCGGATCATGCGCATGGGCGCCTTGGTGTTGATCGCCCACATGGTGTCGAAGACATCCTCGTCCGGGTCTTCGATATTGGCGTTACCGCCGGTGCCGGCGTTGTTGACCAGACCGTCGATGCGGCCGAAATGTTCCATGGTGGCTTCTACCCAGGCGGCGTTGTTGGCCGCATCGGTGGCATCGTAGGCGTGGGTCATGACGCGATCGTCTGCCTTGGCACCCGCCAACCCAATACTGGACGTGTCGCGGGCGCCCAGGCTCAGGCTGTAGCCCTTATCGTGGAGGCATTGGGCGATGGCCAGGCCGATACCCCGGTTGGCGCCGCTGATCATGACGACGCGGCCTTGTGGATCAAGCATAGCTGTCTCTCCAGTAGGGTTTAGGCGGACTGTGCACCGCGCGCCTCGCGCAGCGCGATGCCGAGGCGTTCGATGCCGGTTTCAATCTCGGCCACCGAGGGGTAGCCGAAGGCCAGACGGATGTAGGGGCCGGCGTCGCCGTCGATATGGAAGGTCGAGCCATGGGCGAAGTTGACGTCGTGGCGGTTGGCGACTTCGAGCAAGTGACCGGGATCGACATCGTCGGGCAGGCGCACCCAGATGAACAGGCCGCCGACCGGCGGGTTGACCGAGCACAGGTTGCCGAGGTGGGTCTCAAGCGCCCCGAGCATGGCGTCGCGCTTGGCCTTGAGGCCCACATTGGCCTTCTCGATATGGTCCCACAACCGGTCCTTGAGGTAGCCATGGGTGATGGCGGCGGCCAGGGTGTTGGGGCCGGCGTCGTGACGCCGCACCAGAATGCGTTCCATCATCTCCGGCGCCGCCGTGACATAGCCGAGGCGCACACCGGGGGCGAATATCTTCGACAATGAGCAGATGTAGATCTGCCGGGGGCTGTCATCCAGGGCATAGAGCGCCGGTGGTTTCTCACCGTCGAAATGGACGTCGCCGTAGCAGTTGTCCTCGACCACGACGATGTCGTGTCGCCGGGCCAACTCGACCATCTCCAGGCGGCGCTCGCGCGGCAGCATGGTGCCGGTCGGGTTCTGGTAGGTTGGCAGGGTGTAGATGAAGCGCGGCTTGCGGCCCTCATCGGCGAGGCGCTGCAGGGTCGCGGCCAGGGCGTCCATGCGCATGCCGTGGGCGTCAAGCGGCACCCCGGCCATTTCGATATTCATCGCCTTGAAGTAGTTGATGGTGCCGACGTAGCAGTATTCCTCCATCACCACCACGTCGCCGTGGCCTTGGCACAGGGCCTCGGTGACCAGGGTGATGGACTGCATGGAGCCATTGGTCAGGACGATGTTCTCCGGGTCGATACGCACGCCCTCGCGGTCGAACTCGCGCTGAGCCATGAGCTGGCGCAGGCCCTCGTGACCGTACTTGCCGTGATAGCGGTTGATGTCGGCGGTCATGGTCTTGATCACCGCAGCCGCGGCCTTGGCGAAGCCGTCCGTAGGAAAGGTCTCCGGATTGGTGTTGCCGGTGGCGAAATCATAAGCTGTCACGGGAACTAAACTCCTTGCGAGGGTCGCATCGGCGATCCGGTGCGTTGGCGGTTCTGCCAGTCATCGGCGTAATGAGCCGGCGCGTTCGACGGCGGCAAGGGGGTCTTGCCGAGAATCATGTCAGCCGCCTTCTCGCCGATCATGATGGTCGGGGCGTTGAGGTTGCCGTTGGTGATGAACGGCATGATCGAGGAATCCACCACCCGCAGGCCGTCGACCCCATGGACACGGGTTTGCCCGTCGACCACGGCGGCATTATCGACGCCCATCTTGCAGGTGCCGCACGGGTGGTAACAGGTCTTGGCGTATTCAGCGACCCAGGCGTCGATGTCATCGTCGCTCTGAACCTCGGGGCCGGGGTTGATTTCCCGGCCGCGATAGGGATCGAACGGGGCCTGGGCGATGATCTCCCGGGTCAGCTTGAGGCCGAGGCGGTAAATCAGCCGGTCTTCTTCGTGATCGAGATAATTGAACAGCAGGGTGGGCGCCTCGGCGGCATCCCCGGAGCGCAACCGCAGCCGCCCCCGACTTTTGGGCTTGGCCGGGTTGAACAGCGCCCCGAAGCCGTGGCCGCTATAGGTGTTGGAACCGTCGAACACCAGGGCGCCGGCGAGGAAGTGGTATTGAATGTCGGGAAACGACAGTCCCGGCCGGCTGCGGATATAGCCGTTGGACTCGTAGTGGTTGGTCGCCCCAAGGCCATCGCGGAACAGCAGCCAGCGCAGCCCGATCAAGGCTTTCGACAGCGGCCCCAATTTGCTGTTGAGGGTGATCGGCTGGGTGCAGGCGTGCTGGACCCAGACCGCCAGATGGTCGTGCAGGTTTTCGCCGACGCCGGGCAGGTGGTGGACGGTGTCGATTCCGTGTTCGCTCAACTGCCCGCTGTCGCCGATGCCCGACAGCATCAACAGCTTGGGCGAATTGACCGGCCCGGCGCTGAGAATCACTTTGCGCCGCGCCTTGACCCGGAAGACCTGGCCGCCCTTGGAATATTCCACGCCGACCGCGCGCTTGCCTTCCATCAACACCCGACGGGTCAGGGCATGCATTTCCACGGTCAGATTGGGGCGCTTCATGGCTGGCTTCAGATAGGCGCTGGCGGTCGATTCACGCACCCCGTTCCGGATCGTCATGTCCATGCGCCCGAAGCCTTCCTGGCGGTATCCGTTGACGTCGTCGGAAGACAGGTAGCCGGCTTGCGCGCCGGCTTCGATGAAGGCGCCGTGGAGCGGGTTGACCATGTCGTTGCCGTTGCAGGTTGCCATGGCGCCGTCGTCGCCGCGGTATTCGTCGCCGCCGTAGCTGCACGCCTCGGCGCGTTTGAAGTAGGGCAGGCAGGCGGCATAGTTCCAGCCCTCGGCGCCGAGTTCCTCCCACTGGTCGAAATCACCGGCGTGGCCGCGCACGTAGCACATGCCGTTGATTGACGATGAGCCACCGATCACCTTGCCCCGCGGCTGCAGGATACGGCGGCCGTTGAGGCCCGGTTCGGGTTCGGATTCAAAGCCCCAGTCGAATTGCTTCATGGTCATGGGGATGTAGCAGGCCGACGGCATCTTGATGAAGATGCTGTTGTCGCTGCCGCCATACTCGATGACCAGGACGCTGTTGGCGGGATCTTCGCTCAGGCGACTGGCGAGAACGCTGCCGGCCGAGCCCGAGCCGACGATGATGAAATCGAATTCTCTGTCAGGCATAGCTGTCGGGCAGTTCTGCTTTACGGCGCGCCATGAAGTCGAGCAGAGCGTCGTCGATGGCCGCATCGAGGGGCGGCGCCTCGTAGAAGGTCAGCATGGAATTCAGGGTCTTGTTGGCCCGGCTCGCGGCATCGTGTTCGCCATCATCGCGCCATTGCTCGAAGGACCGGGAGTCGAAGATATCGGACTCGAAAAAGGCGTCCCGGTAGCGCTCCAGGGTGTGGGCGTTGGCCAGGAAGTTGCCGCCCGGCCCGGTCTCCGTATAGGCGTCCACGGCGAGGGCCGCGTCGGACACGTCCATGCCGGCCATGACCCGGCTGACGACCCCGAGCATCTCGCAGTCGAGCACGAATTTTTCGTAGGAAACGCAGAGGCCGAGTTCCAGAGCGCCAGTGGCGTGGATCAGGAAGTTGACCCCCGACAGGATCGAATAATTGAGGTAGAGCGCCGATTCCATGCCGGCGTGGGCGTCGGGGATCTTGGCCGTCGACGACGCGCCGCCGCAGCGGTAGGGGACGCCGAGCCGCCGCGATAGCTGGCCGGCGGCGAGCAGGCATTTCCACGACTCATCGAACCGCATGGGCGACCCGGTGCGCATGTTGAGGCCCATGGAATTAATCCCGAAGATGACCGGCGAGCCGGGCCGCACGAGCTGGGCCAGGGCCATGCCGGCCATGGCCTCGGCGAACAGCTGGGCGACCATGGATGCCGGCGTCACCGGCCCCGAAGCCCCGGCGATGATGAACGGCGTCACCACATTGCCCTGGTTGTGGGCGGCGTAGAGGCGCAGTGTCTCGAGGGTGACCCCGTCGTAGACCAGCGGCGAGGTCGGATTGATCATGGCTAGGACGCAACAGTTGCCATCGACCACGTCGGCGCCGAACACCATCTCGGTCATGCGAATGCTGTCCTCGGCCTGCCAGCTCGATGTCGCCGCCCCCATATAGGCCTTGTCGGAATAGCGGATGTGGCCGTAGGTCATGTCGAGATGGCGCTTGCTCACGGGCACGTCCGTGGGCTCGCAAATGGTGCCGCCGGAATGGTGCAGGTTGGGCGTAATCTGGCACAGCTTCACCAGGGTATTGAAGTCTTCCAGGGTGGCGTAGCGGCGCTCGATATCCAGGCCACGGATGAAGGGCGCGCCATAAACCGGCGAGAACACCTGGGCGTCGCCGCCGATCATCACGCTGCGTTCCGGGTTGCGCGCCAGCTGCGCGAATTGCCGGGGTGCTGAGCGTTGGATGAGTTCGCGGCACATGCCGGGCGGGAAGCGCACCCGCTCGCCCTGGACGTCGGCGCCGGCGTCCCTGACGTAATCCAGCGACGCCGGATCGTCGCGGAACTCGATTCCGATCTCGGCCAGCAGCCGGTCCGCCTGATCCTCGATCCGTTGCAGGCCGTCTTCCGAGAGGAACTCATAGGGCGGCACCGCGCGGGTCAGATAGGCCGGCGGCGGCGGTATCTCGGATACGGCGTCCCGGCGACGACGGCGGGTCTCCTTGCGCTGACGGGTCATGGCGCGGAAAACTCGATGTCCTGGGCGCCTTCCCACAGCACCAGGCGGCCGAACTCGGCGAGGTTCTCATGGCCCTCGACCACGGTAAGGAAATGATTGCCCGCCAGATCACCCATTTTGCTGGCGAAGCTGGAACTGCCGTAAGCGAACAGAATCTCGGTTTCGCTGAAGCCGCCGGGATAGAGCAGAATATCGCCGCGCGACGGATGCACCGTGTGGTTCTCGAATTCGAGCCCCATGTCGAAATCCCCCAGGGGTACCCACACGGCCTCGCCGCTCCAGCGCGAATGGATGACCTGATTGCGGAACGGCAGCAGCTCTAAAAACCGGGCGCAGGTCTTGGGCGCCTGCTCAAGCTCCAGCCGGGCGCGGAATGAAAACGGCCCCGCCGTGATGTTGAGAAATCCCATGGCGCGATCCTAGACGTCGAGCACGATCTTGCCGATGTGCTCGCCGCTCTCCATGCGGGCGTGGGCGGTGGCGGCCTGGGACAGGGGGTAGGTGGAATCCATGACCGGGGCCATGCGCCCGGCGTCGAGCAGGGGCCAGATGTCGCGCCGTAGCTCATGGGCGATCTGGCCCTTTTCCTCGATGCCGCGTGGCCTGAGGGTCGAGCCGGTAATGGTCAGGCGCTTGAGCATGAGCGGCAGGAAGTCGAATTCCACCTGGCTGCCGCCGAGGAAGGCGATGAACACCAGGCGGCCTTCCGGGCGCAGCGCCTTGACGTCGCGGGCGATGTAATCGCCGCCGACCATGTCGAGAATGACGTCGACGCCCTCGCCGCCGGTCAGCTCCTTGACCACGGCGACGAAGTCTTCCGTGCGGTAGTTGATGGCGCGCTCGGCGCCGAGCTCGACACAGGCGGCGCATTTGGCGTCGGTGCCGGCGGTGGCGAACACCCGGGCGCCCCTCGCATGGGCAATCTGGATCGCCGCCGTGCCGATGCCTGAAGAGCCGCCGTGGACCAGGAAACGCTCGCCGCCCTCAAGGCGGCCGCGGCGGACCACGTTCTCCCACACGGTGAAGAAGGTCTCGGGCAGGGCCGCCGCCTGGGTCATGGAGAAACCGGTCGGGACCGGCAGACACTGCACGGTGGGCGCGACGCAGTATTCCGCATAGCCGCCGCCGGCGACCAGGGCGCAGACTTCGTCCCCGACGTTCAAACCCTGGGCCCCAGGGCCGAGCGCCGCAACCGTGCCGGCAATCTCCAGGCCGGGAAGGTCCGACGCCCCCGGCGGCGGCGGATAACCGCCCTTGCGCTGGAGAATATCGGGTCGGTTGACGCCTGTCGCCTTGACCGCCACCAGCACCTCGCCGACGCTCGGCACGGGCACCGGCCGCTCGCAGGGCACCAGCACGTCAGGCCCGCCGGGCTTGACGATCTCGATGGCTTTCATGGTGGTGGGGATGTCGCTGGTCATAGGGCGCCGCTCCGGGAGAGAATGAACGCTGCACTGTGCCCCAGGTGCGCAAAAGTAGGAAGCCCGCAATGGCCGGGCAGGCGTGCACCTTCTATAATGACGCTCCGATTCAAGGGGATATCGCGATGGCTGGCGTTCAACGGCTGAAGCTGCACATCAAGAACAACCGTTCCGGCGAGGCGGTGTTTCGCATGACGCCGGAGCGGGTTGCCGAGGCCCTGACCCGGGCGCCGGATATCGCGGGCCGCATCGATACGTTTATCGATTAGGACTTCGACAATTTCGAGGACAGCATCGCCACCGCCCATGGTCTGATCACCTGGGAGCTGCCCACGGAGAACCTGCGGGCGCGGGCGCCGAAGCTTAAATGGATTCACATCATCGGCGCCGGCATCGAGCATATGCTGCCGCTCGACTGGCTGCCCCGCGGCGTCACCCTGACCAACAACCGCGGCGTCCACGCGCCCAAGTCCGGCGAATACGGCGCCATGGCCATCCTCATGCTCAACAACCACATGCCGGCCATGTACACCCGCCAGCGGGCCGGCAACTTCGACCCGATCTTCGCCACCCCGGCGGTCGGCAAGACTCTGGTGGTGATCGGCTGCGGCAAGATGGGCGGCGCCGTGGCCCGCGCCGCGCGCAAGCTCGGCCTCTATGTCATCGGCGTCCGCCGCCATGGCAAACCGGCCCGCTTCACCCACGAGATGCACGGTCCCGAGGCCATCGACGAGCTGCTGCCGCGCGCCGACTTCGTCCTGGTCACCACCCCCCTGGTGCCCGACACGGAAAACCTCATGGACGCCCGCCGCCTCGATCTGCTCAAGCCGACAGCCGGCCTCATCAACATGAGCCGCGCCCGGGTCGTCGACTACGATCACCTGACCAAAAAGCTCACCGAGGGCAGCCTGGCCGGCGCCATCCTCGACGTCTTCGACCCGGAGCCCCTGCCGCCGGAATCGCCCCTGTGGCACGTGTCCAACCTTATCCCCACGCCGCACATCTCATCCGACGACGACGTCTCCTACACCCCCCTGACCCTGGACCTGTTCCTCGACAACGCCCGCCGGGTGCTGGCGGATAAACCGCTGCGCAACCGGGTCAGCCCCAAGCTCGGGTATTGAGGTATAGTGGCGGGGAGCCGGGACCAACTTCTTTCAGCCCCCGACCGGGGGTCGCCAACCGTTTGGCGGGAGCCTGCGTGGCGATGTGAACGCAGCTCACCGAAGGTGAGCGTCTAAGGAGCCGCCCATGGACGACGATCTTGAACTCCAACACGTCGAGCGAAAGCTGCCGCCGAAAAATCTCGCCCTGATGTCCATCGACGCGCTCAACAACTACATCGCCGATCTGGAAGCCGAAATCACCCGCGCCCGCGAGGCCATAGCTGAAAAGCAATCGGCGCGCGGCGATGCTGAGTCGGTGTTCAAGAGTTAAGAAGTTTCGACCACCAAGGCACAAAGACACCAAGAAGTAAGAAAAGGTTCTTTAGGGCGCTTCGCGCCAAGAATTCTTCTCTTCCTTGGTGTCTTTGTGCCTTGGTGTGGTCCGACCTGCTTGCTTCCTTCACAGCTCGATCGACAGGTGAACCATGTCGCGGATCACGATGCCGTCGATGCGCTCGATCACCGAGGATCGCCGGGCGAAAAAGTCGCGGTCGATGCTGACCATGCGAAAACCGAAGCGCTGATAGAACGCCAGCTCGCGAAAGCAACAGTTACACGTGCCCACGTCGAGCGCCTCGGCCCCCTGCTTGCGCGCCAGGCGTACCGCCGCCCGCAACAGCCGCGTGCCGATGCCCCGGCTCTGCAACTCGGGCGCCACGGCGATATTCATGATCTCCACCACATGGGGTCGGGTGTCCATCAACACGAACGCCCCGACCAGCCGCCCGCCCTCAAACGCCAGATAACAGCGCCCCCGCGGCAGATAGGTCTCAACCTCCCCCCGGGTCGGGTCGGACTCAAGCAGCAACGCCCAGGGCGGCGTTTCGTCCGCCTTGAGTAGCCGGATTGATAGACGTGACAAAGCGTGGCCTCCGAGTGGTGGTGGATGTTGGGGGGCGATGGTGCCGGAACTCTGCTTATTGGGCAATGGAATGACAATTGAAAACGTATCCCGGATACACTATATTTGTACGTATACGGGATACGGAGCAAACCATGGGTGTTCAAGAAAGAATCAGGCGATATAAAACTACCGGGGCAGGCGCCGACCTGGCACGGGTTGAGGTACTGGTGCCGCCCGAGGGGCGCGAGCGCATCGTCACCCTCGCCAAACAGCTGCGGGACGAACACCGCAGGACCAAGGCTTTCCGCGCGGTCAACGCCGAGCAGGTCAACGACCGGGCCAAGCTGATGATACACCGCCTGATGGCCCGCCGCATGGCCACCGACCCCGGCCTCATCGACCGCGCCCGCGAGGCCCTGTCCAAGGCGAGGGCGGCGGGCGATGTCCACACCTATATGGACGAATGGTACGACCTGCTGGCCCGCGACCCGACCGAACTCCGCCGCCTCATCACCGCCCGCTCGCCAGACATGATCCGCCTGCGCCTAAGCTCGCCCTTCGCCACGCTATCCGGCGTTGAAGACCTGGACCTTCGCCGCCGCATTTGGCGGATGGCGAGGCTGGGGTTAGTTTCCCATGGTGGGTGAACGCACAGTTGTCGACCTTGATCGAGCGGCCCGCGCTATCAGCGACTGTTTCGCCACCGATACGGTGTTCATCATTGGTAGCCAGGCGATCTTGGTCATAAGGCCTGACGCACCGGTGATCCTCCGCACCTCGGGCGAAATCGACGCCTATCCGGGAAATGTCTGCGACTGGGAGGTGGCCGTCCCGACGCGGTTGGCGCCTACTTGGAAAGCATCACTTATTAGGTGAGTTCGCAATTAAACTTCGTTGTTCGATTTTTAGATCGCTGTAATTTCCTTTGCCGTCATAAAATATATCGGTAGTCTCGATCCGTGTAATCCGGCAAACAAGCAATTTTATCTGAATGCATAATGTGCTGTGACCAAATGGAATTAAATAAATATCCTTCCATGAGTGTTGCTTCAGCTTAATAGTTACATTTTTTAGTATTTCTTCAAATTGTTCTTTCACCACATCGATAGACGAAAAATCTAAATTTCCTTCACTAGCATAATAGATTTCGCCTCGTAGTATTTTGGCCGGCAAATGATGAATACCAGCATTGGCTA
>JAYGEF010000202.1:0-4258 GCA_046582535.1 Alphaproteobacteria bacterium | reverse complement strand
TTCCAGTCGATCCGGAAACAACGTGCCCTGACTGCGATCGACACCCTCAATGAAACGCTTCATCACCAACCCTCGCCAATAGCATGGCGGGATTCTACCAGACCTCACGTTTTCACACAGTCTGGACCCACATCGGACATTGGGGACTCGACCGACGATCATGGGATGTGCCGGAATTTGGCGGTTTTGATACCCTCGTTACCACCGGTGCGGCTCGCGTTGCAGCGCGCGGAATTGACAAGCCGGTCAAAAATCGGGCAATTTCGGTGGGTGAATGATTCCATGGATAATTTGGCTGGCGAGCCGCCAAGGTTTCGCGTTCGTCGCGAGGCGCGGGTTCGACGGATGTGGCGCGCCGAGCGACGATCCGCTCTGCCGCCACGCTGAAACGCCGTGTTCGCCCTGTTCCGGCCCCGCCGTTCGATGGTTCAAGCCCTTTGGATTCGCCGTTGTTCCCCTCGGCAAGCGAACACTGACCGCTCAGCGTCCGGAGTATAATGATGGCAAGGGCCAATCGCCCATCAAGCAGTCGAGGTGCGAGGCTCGCCGATTGGGCCATGTATCCGGCGTTGCTGTGGACCGTCGTGCTGTTCGCCGTGCCGCTCGCCATCATGCTGGCCGTGAGTTTCTGGCGCCGCGTCGGCGGTAAGCTGGAGGCCGACTGGACCCTGGCCAACTACGTCAAGTTCTTCGACCGCGGCTTCTTTCTTGATGCCCTGAGCAATTCCATCGAAGTGACGCTGATCACCACGGTTATCAGCGTCCTGCTAGCCTATCCGTTGGCCTATATCCTGGCCTACAAGATTCCAAGGCGCTGGCAAAAGATTGCCTTGATCATGGCAATCCTGCCGTTCTGGACGTCCTATGTGGTGCGCTCGTACAGCTGGCTTTTGATCCTGTCGGGCAACGGCGTCATCAACTGGGTTCTCCTGAACCTGGGCATCATCGCCGAGCCGCTCGAGATGGGCTACACCCGGGGCGCCACTGTGCTCGGCTTCGTTCATTTTTTCACCATGCTGCTGACCCTGACGATCTACGCCAACCTGGTGCAGATCAGCCCGTCCTACCGGCTGGCGGCGTCCGATCTCGGGGCCTCGGCGATCCAGGTGTTTTTCCGCATCACCCTGCCGCTCAGCCTGCCCGGGGTGGCGGTCGGCGCGTTCATCACCTTCGTGATCGCCATCGGCGACTACATCACCCCGCAGATCCTCGACGGCGGCAAGGAGATCCTGATTCCCCAGGGCATCATGTTGCAGATAATCCGCTCGGCGAATTTCCCCATGGCGGCGGCCATGAGCATGATCCTGATGGTCGTGGTGTCGATCACTTATCTATTATTCGCACGTTATCTGAAAATGGATCGGGTGTGACCATGGCCTGGCTTCGCCAAATGCCGGTGGTGGCCTACCTGATCGCCATTTATGCCTTCATTTTCCTGCCAGTGGTCGTCCTGGTGCTGTTCTCGTTTCAGGACGGGCAGTTGCCGGTACCACCGTTCAACGGACCGAGCCTGGAATGGTACGAGCGATTGTTCAATAACCGGCGGCTCCTCGAATCGCTCGGCAATTCGCTGGCCGTCGCCTCGCTGTCGGCGCTGACGGCGACCACCCTGGGGTTCCTGGCGGCGTACGGCCTGGCCCGCGGCGGTACCCGGTTCAATGGCGCCTTGCGCTTCGTGTTGATGGCGCCGCTGATGGTGTCGTACCTGATTATCGCCATGGGGTTGTTGATCACCTTCACCCTGATGGGGGTTTCGAAGTCGTTGTTCACGGTCGGCATCGGCCACGTGGTGATCAATCTTCCGCTGTGTTTCGCCATCGCCTATTCGCAGCTTGGCGAGCATCAGCGGAATCTCGAGCGCTCCGCCCACGACCTCGGCGCCAGCGAGCTGCAGTCGCTGTTACTCATCACCGTGCCGGTCCTGCGGCCGGCGCTGGTTGCCGCCTTTCTGCTTGCCGCGACCCTGTCGTGGGACGAATTCATCATCGCTTTCCTGCTCAGCCGGTTCGACGTGACCCTGCCGGTGATCATCTGGGAAATGCTGCGGGCCGGCCTCAACCCCGAAACCAACGCCGCGGGAACCCTGGTGTTCGCAATTTCCATCGGCCTGGTTCTCATTGCCGCGGCCATGACCTACCGCCGAGGAACCTGAACCCATGTCGCATCTAGTCACCTTGGAGGGCGTTCGCAAGGAATACGCCGACATCGCCGCCGTCAATTCAGTCGATCTCACGGTCGACAGCGGCGAATTCGTCGTTCTGCTTGGGCCTTCGGGCAGTGGCAAAACCACGCTACTGTCCATGCTCGGCGGCTTCATCACGCCGACCGCCGGGCGCATCCTGATCGACGGCGCCGACATGACCGGCGTATCGCCGGCGCACCGCCCGACCGCGACCGTGTTCCAGGATTATGCCCTGTTCCCCCATATGAACGTCACCAACAACGTCGGCTTCGGCCTGACCATGCATGGCATCCGTGGGCCTGAGCGCAAACGGCGAATCGACGAGACCCTGGCCCTGGTCGGGCTCGAGGAGTTTGGCACGCGGTCGATCCACCAGTTGTCCGGCGGCCAGCGCCAGCGCGTCGCCCTGGCCCGGGCAATCGCCGTCCAGCCGACCGTGCTGCTGCTCGACGAGCCGCTCGGCGCCCTCGACCTGGCACTGCGCCGCCAGATGCAGGAGGAACTCGTTCACATCCAGAAGGAAGTCGGCATGACCTTCATCCATGTCACCCACGACCAGGACGAGGCCATGAGCATCGCCGACCGCATCGTCATCATGAATCACGGCGCGATCGAGGACATCGGTCCTCCGCGTCGCGTCTATCTTCAGCCGGGCAGCCTGTTCGCCGCCACCTTCATGGGTGAAAGCAATCTCATTCCGGGAACCGTCGGGCGGGTCGACGGTTCCCGCGCCACCGTCGCCACGCCGTTCGGTGAGTGGGTGGTGCGCGCCGATGGCGAGGCGGGGCGCAAGGTGTGGCTGGCGCTGCGGCCGGAACAACTGGGCATAGGCGGTGCCGACAGCGACCAGTCGCTCTCGTTGGGCACCGCGAATATCACCGAAGCGGTGTTCCAGGGCAGCCACCTAAAGGTATTGGCTACGAGTGCGTCGGCCGAGGTTGGCGAATTGAAGCTGCGCCTGCCACCAGCCACCACCCTCGCGGTTGGCGAAGAGATCAGAATCTACGCCAACCCCGGCGAAGTGGTGACGCTTGACCATTGACCGTGAAAGACTTCAACGAGGACGTGTATTTGAAATGAATGCAACGGCAGGCAGAAGGGCGAAGTCTGGCAAGGCGATGAGTCGGGCAAGGCGGACCAGTCCTGGCGGTCGGGATCGCGCCGCCCAGATCATGGATGTCGCCCTTGATCTGTTCGCGACCAAGGATTACACGTCGGTGACGGTGAATCAGATCGCCGACGTGATCGGCATCCGTCATTCCCTCATCTACTACTACTTCGACAGCAAGGAAGATCTCTTCAACAAGACGCTTGAAGGCCATATTGCCAAGACCATGGAAGACTACCGCGCCCTGGCCGGCGAGACCAGCAACCCGGTCGAGGCGATCGAAAACTGGTTTGATATCAACATGCAGCTTTCCACGCCCCTGCGAAAACTCGTCAAGATCATGTTCGACTACTCCAGTCCCCGAGCCCATCCACAGTCGGTATCCAATGCGATCGACGAATTTTACCGGACCGAGCGGGAAATCATTGCGTCGGGAATTTCAGGTGGTATCGAGAGCGGCGTATTTTGCCCCGTCGATCCCGACCGAGTCGCGTCGTTCGTATCCACCCACATCGACGGCATCTTCTTTTCGTCCATCATGCGCGACGATGTTGACCTCGCCGCCAACATGGCAGAATTGAAGAAAACCCTATGGCTGATCATCGATTATGGCGCTGCAAAGGGGTAGCGGTCCGCCGTACCACAAGAATTTGACTAGCCTGTCAAATTCGACCTAAATGCAAGATCAAGTGGCGCCGAAGGAGAGGGCACATGTGTACGGTTTGCGGATGCGGCGAGAACGACACCAAGCCCGACCTCGAGCATGACCACGGGCATTCACACCATCATCATGACCGACATTTCGGCAAAGGCGACGCCGGCCTCCATGTCGCCGGATTCAGCCAGGACCGGCTGATCGAAATCGAGACCGACATCCTGGCGAAGAACGACAGCCACGCCGACGCCAACCGCCGACGCTTTGCCGACCAGGGCCTGTTCGCGGTCAATCTGCTGTCGAGCCCGGGGGC
>JAYGEF010000175.1:0-7534 GCA_046582535.1 Alphaproteobacteria bacterium | reverse complement strand
CGGCTGGACTAGGGAAAGAGAAAAGGCCCAGAGAACCGGGCCTTTCCATGCAACTCCGCTCTTAACGGGGCGGCTATTTCAGAGTTTCAAGACCGGTCCCTTCAACCACTCGGGCACCCATCCGCTGAGGGACATATACGATCAATCCTCACCAATTTCAGCCTGTTTCTGCTATGCCGTGATGAGGGAAAGAGGGGGAGTACCATGGCTGACGATGTTATCCTGACCACCATCGACCACCGCGGTGTCGCCACGGTGGCGATCAACCGGCCGGCGGTTCATAACGCCTATAACCGCGAGGTTATCCGCGCCTTGATCGACGCCTTCACCGCCCTGGCGGCGGACACCTCGGTTCGCGTGGTGGTGCTGCGCGGCAACGGCAAGCACTTCCAGGCCGGGGCCGATCTTAAATGGGTCAAGGCCAACCGTGACCTGAGCCAAGAGGAAAACGTCGCGGTGTCCCTGGACACGACAAACGCCGCGCGCGGCCTCAACGAGTTTCCCAAGCCTACGGTTGCTCTGGTTCATGGCGGCTGTTTCGGCGGCGGCGTTGGCATGGTGGCGTCCTGCGACATAGTGATCGCCTCGGAGGACGCCATATTCTCTATCACCGAGGCCCGTTGGGGGCTGGTCGCCGGGCCTATCCTGCCCCAGTTGATTGCCCGCATGGGGGTTGCCCGGGTACGGCGCTATGCGCTCAGTTGTGAGCGCTTCGATGCGCGCCGCGCCATGGACGTGGGGCTTGTTGACGAGGTCTGCGCCACCGGCGCCCTCGACGAGGCCGCTGCGCCGGTCATCAAGGCCCTTCTCATGTCCGGCCCGGACGCGGCCGCGGAAACCAAACGGCTCACCCTGGAACTGGCCGGCCAGACCATCGACGATGCCATGGCCCTGGAACTCGCCAAGGGCCACGCGGCCAAGCGCATGACCGACGAGGCGGTGGAAGGGCTTGATAGTTTCATTGAGCGCCGCAAAGCAGTGTGGTACCCGGAATAGAGCGAGGAGGGAACGATGGATACGAGCGGCGCGCGTGACGTGGTCGGCTATGGCCGCAATCCGCCCCAGGCTGACTGGCCGGGCGGGGCGCGGCTCGCCATCAACTTCGTCATCAACTACGAAGAGGGTTCGGAACGCAGCTATCTTCGCGGTGACGAATACGAGGAAGTAGCGCTGACCGACGCAGCCGGGCCGGTGGTGCCCGACGGCTCGCCCGATCTTGGCGCCCGCTCCATGTTCGAATACGGCAGCCGGGTGGGTTTCTGGCGCCTGTGGCGTCAGTTCGAGAGCCGGGGACTGGCGGTTACTATATTCGGCTGCGCCGATGCCCTGGAGCGCAATCCGGAGGCCGCCGCGGCAATCCGCGAGTCGGACCACGACGTCTGCGGCCGCGGCTGGCGCTGGGTCGAGAATTTCCGCCTCAGTGAGGACGCGGAACGCGATCACATCGCCCGCGCCGTGGCCTCCCTTAAGGAAACCGTGGGGGCGCGGCCTCTGGGCTGGTACTGCCGCTATGCGCCGAGCGTCAACACCCGGCGCCTGCTGGTCGAGGAGGGCGGGTTTCTCTACGACTCCGACGCCTATAACGACGAACTGCCCTACTGGACCGAGGTCGAGGGCACGCCCCATCTGGTCGTGCCCTATTCGCTGACCAACAACGACACTCAGTTCAAGCGCGGCAACATGGCGAACGGCGACGATTTCTTCGGACTCATCAAGGGCGCCGTGGATATGCTTCGTGACGAGGGCGCCGAGACCCCAAAATGATGTCGGTGGGTCTTCATTGCCGGCTCATTGGCCATCCGTCGCGGGCTGCCGGCCTCGCCCGCCTGCTGGACTATATCCAGGGATTCGATGATATATGGGTCGCCCACCGCGTCGACATCGCGCGCCATTGGCGGGAGCGCCATCCCTTTGAATCGGCCGGTTAGTGCGATTTGCTGTAAACTAGGATCGATCATGACAAACTGTAATGTTGAAATTCGCCCCTATTCGTCGGCCATCGGCGCTGAAATTCGTGGGGTCGATCTCGCCCAGCCCCTCGACAACAAGACCTGGGCGACGATCCATGATGCCTTCCACCGGCATCTGGTGCTGTTCTTCCGCGACCAGGAATTGACGCCGGGGCAACAGGTCGAGTTCTCACGGCGGTTCGGTGAATTGGTACCCTATCCCTTCGTCCAAGGTATCGACGGATTTCCCGAACTCATCGACGTGGTCAAGATGCCCGACGAGGTGAGAAACTTCGGGGCCGGTTGGCACGCCGACATGTCGTTCAGCGATTCGCCGCCACTGGGCGCCGTGCTCTACGCCATCGAGGTGCCGCCGGTCGGCGGAGATACCATGTTCTGCAACATGCATCTCGCCTATGAGACCCTGTCCGACGGCATGAAGGCCTATGTGGAGGCCGCTGAGGGGGTTCACGATTCCCACGATCCTCGCGGCCATTCACAAAGCTACAAAGGCATGAGCCTGAGCGAAAAAAAAGGCGCCAAGCGCGAGGTTATCGTCCACCCCCTGGTGAAAACCCATCCGGTGACCGGCGCCAAGTCGTTGTTCATCAGCCCCGACTACTGCATGGAAATCGAGGGCGCCGAGCCCGACGAGAGCCGCCGCATCCTGGAGCACCTGGAGCGCCACGCCACCCGCGACGAGTTCACCTGCCGGTTCCGCTGGGAACCCAACTCGATTGTCATATGGGATAACCGCTGCATCATGCATAAGGCGCTCAGCGACGACCTGGACGCCCGCTTCCAGGGCCAGGGATTCAAACGCGTGGTGCGCCGCGCCACCATTGGGCAATAGGGCCGGGGTCATGGGCCATCTTATCGACTGGCATACCCACTGCTGGCTACCCGAACATCGTTCCACGGAAGACGCCGATCTATGGAAGCTGCGCGGCGTGGCGGGTACCGGCAAGGCCGACCCTGAGGCCCATCAGGCGGCCATCGAGGCCGCCGGGGCCGAGCAGTTCGTGGTCGTCGCCATCCCCCGGCGCGGCGCCATGTGCACGCCCAACGAGTTCATTGCCGAGTTTGTCGGCCGCTTTCCCGGCCGCGCCGTGGGCCTTTCTTCAGTCGATCCCGAGGAGCCCGACGCCGCCGACGAGTTCGAGCACGCCATCACCGCGCTGGGCTTGAAGGGTATCAAACTGTCGCCGGTCTACCAGTACATGGATCCGCGCTCGGCCAATTGCTACAAGCTCTACGAGATCGCCCAGGCCCACAAGGTGCCGGTGATGTATCACGTGGGCGGCGCCTATACCGGCAGCCTCGAGTTCGGCGATCCGTTCCTGCTCGATAAGGTCGCCTACGACTTTCCTGACATGAAGATCATCGTCGCCCATTTCGGTCAGCCCTACATGGAGCAGACCTGCATCCTCATGCGCAAGAACGAGAATATTTTCGCCGACCTTTCGGCCCGCTTCCACCGGCCGTGGCAGCTTTATCACGGCATCATGATCGCCCAGGAATACCGGGTCACGGACCGGCTGCTGTTCGGCTCCGACTTTCCGGTGCGCACCACCGCCGAAGCCCTGGCCGAATTCCGCGCCATCAACGAATGGGGCCAGGGCGCCAACATGCCTCGCATCCCCGAGGATATCATCGAGGGAATCATCAATGATCGCCCTCTGTCCCTGCTGGGGATCGATCCTGCCGGAGACTGAGACGTGGACCTGACGCCGGTATCCGTTCTCACCGGGTTCCTCGGCAGTGGCAAGACGACTCTGCTCAACGGCTTGTTGCGTGATCCGGAAATGGCCGAGACCGCCGTGCTGGTCAACGAGTTCGGCGATATCGGCATCGACCATCTGCTGGTCGAGGCCCTCGACGACGATGTGGTGCTGCTTAACGCCGGCTGCATCTGCTGTTCGATCCGCGACGATCTCGTCACCTGCCTGGGCGAACTATACGATAAGCGCGAAGGCGGCACGGTGCCGGCCTTTCAAAGGGTGCTGATCGAAACCACCGGCCTGGCCGACCCGGCGCCCATTCTGCACACCCTGCTCGACCACGAGGCGGTGCGTTCGCGCTACTGTGTCGATGGCATCATCACCACGGTCGACGCGGTGCTCGGCGGTCGCCAGCTCGACGACCACGAGGAATGCCTGCGCCAGGCCGCCGTCGCCGACCGCCTGGTGTTGACCAAGACCGATATGGCCGGACCCGGCGAGGTCGACGCGCTCCGCGACAGGCTCGAAACGGTCGACCCGGGAGCCCCGATTATAGACGTGGTCCACGGCCGCATCGCCGCGGCCCGGCTGCTCGACGCCGGGGTTTTCGATCTTGCCAGCAAGCACGCCGACGTGGAGGCCTGGCTCAATCAAGCCGCTTACGACCACAGCCATGCCCGTGACCGCAACCGCCACGGCGACGACATCGAGGCGTTTTGCCTGCTCGCCGAAAACCCCCTGGAGCTGCATCGCTTCATCGCCTGGATCGAGCGCCTGCTCGAGGCCCATGGCGAACACATTCTCCGCCTCAAGGGCGTGCTCGACGTGGTCGGCAGCGATGTGCCGCTGGCGGTTCACGGGGTCCAGCACATCTTTCACCCGATCACCAAGCTGCGGTCCTGGCCCGACGGCGAGCGCCGCTCCCGTGTCGTCGTCATCACCAAAGACCTGCCCCGGCAGGTCGTTGAAGAGAGTTTCATAACCACGGTTTGCAAGCGGGGTTCGGAGTCGTGTTAACCTGAATTCGCGTGGCGGAGAGGAGGGTATGGCCATGAAATTTTCGATTTTCACCACGGTTCATGACACCGGCGGCGGGACGTCGCCTGACCAGACCCTGGATGATTTCCGCGAGCAGGCGGTGCTGGCCGACGAGCTCGGCTATCACACGGTGTGGATTGGCGAGCATCATTTCGGGCCCTACGGGCTCGGTGATCTAGGCAATCCGTTGCTGATCGGCGCCGACATCGCAGCGCGCACCAAAAACATCCGCATCGGCCAGATGGCGACCATCGCCGTGTGGTGGCATCCCATCCGCCTGGCCGAGGACATCGCGATTCTCGACAACATGACCAAGGGGCGGGTCGAGGCCGGTTTCGGGCGCGGCATCTGGCCCTACGAGGGGCCGCAGTTCCATCCCAATGCCGACCCGCGCAAGGATGCCGAGAACCGCGAGCTGTTCCGCGAGACCGTGGAGATCATCAGGAAAATCTGGGCCAAGGAGTATTTCTCCCACCAGGGTGAGAACTACACCTTCCCGGCGCCGGGCACCAAGTTCAAGCATCCCCAGTATCCGTCCAACCCAGATTGGCAGGATGGCGATACTGTCACCAAGCTCAGGGTCACGCCCAAGCCGTTCCAGAAACCTCACCCACCCCTGTGGATGACGGTTTCTACCGACCGCTCGGTCTCCATGGCGGCGAGCATGGGCCTCAAGGCCTGTTATTGGCAGCCGCCGGTGCGGCAGATTTATGAGCGCTGCAAGGTTTATTCAAAAGTTCGCGGCGAGCTTGAAGGCCGCGAGGTCCGCATCGGCGAGGACCAGGGCGTGTTGCGCAACATGTATGTGGCGGATTCCATGGAGACCGCCCGGCGCGAGGCCGAGGAAGGGATCATGTCAATCTTTCAGTACAACGACCCTTATCGCGGCACCCAGGTGTTCATGAACCCCGGCGAGAAGCCCGACCCGGACGCCAAGCTGAGCTGGGACTTCCTCGAGCCTCGGGCCCTGCTGGTCGGCTCGGCCGATCACATCATCGAGCGCCTGGATGAGCATGAGGAAATCTGCGATCTCGACGAAATCCTCATTGGCTACGCCCACCACCGGGTGCCCCAGAAGAAGACCCTCAAAAACCTCGAACTATTCGCCACCAGGATCATTCCCCACTTCGAGAAGCGGGCGCGGGCGAACGCGGCGGCGGAGTAGGCCATGGCGACGGGCACGTCTCGCACGGCCGACTTCCGCGCCGCCCTGGGCATGTTCGTGCCCGTCGTGACCATCGTCACCAATAGCGACGTGGACGGCAACCCGCGCGGCATGACTGCCAACTCGTTCACCTCGGTCTCCCTCGACCCGCCCATGGTGCTGGTGTGTATCGGCAACCACGCGGCGAGCTATTCGGTGTTCCAAAAGTCCGGCGGCTTTGCCGTCAACGTGTTGAGTGACGAGCATCGCCGCTTGGCCGAGCTGTTCGCCTCCAAGGCGCGGGACAAGTTCGATCATGTGGACTACCGCCTGGGTATCGGCGGCGCCCCGGTCATCAAAGGCAGTCTCGCCTGGCTTGACTGCCGGACCGTCAACCGGGTGGAAGCCGGCGACCACATAATTCTGATCGGCGAGGTCGAGGATTTCGGCACCAATTCGGGCAGCCCGCTGGCCTATTGCCAGGGCGGCTTCTTCTCGTTCAATCAACAGCAGGATGCGGTCCTGGCGTCGCCCGACAAGGGCATCATGGTCGGCTGCATCGCCGACTTCGACGACAAGGTCCTGCTGGTCCGGACAACGGTGGACGGGCGAAGCTCGTGGACCCTGCCGGCGATCATGCTGGCGACACGGGACTCTGGGGTTCTACCCACCATCAACCGGCTGGTCGAGGAATTGGGAACCACCGTCGATATCAGCTTCATCTATTCGGTCTTCGAGCATGCCGACCACGAGGCCGTGCACATCGTCTACCGTGGCAAGCTGAACGCGGCGCCGGCCGCCAACCATGCACGGCTGTTCAGCGAGGGCGAGTTTCCGTGGGACGCGCTCGAAAGCCAGCCCATCCGAGACGTCATTCAGCGTTTCTTCAAGGAGCGCCGGTTCGAAAATTTCAGCGTCTATGTCGACTTTGAGGGCGGTGGCCGGGTCGCCACGGTCGACCACCAGACCCAGCCTTGGTCGAGCTACGTGTCGGATGGGGAGAAATGACTATTTGCTCTGAACGATCAGGGCGTCGACCACGGTGACGCCCCGGCCCTGGGGGTGGACCAAGACCGGGTTGAGGTCGATTTCCTCGATGGCATGGCGGTAAGCCCAGGCGAAACGTGACAGGCCGATCATGACATCGACCAGGGCGTCCACGTCGGCGGGCGCCGTGCCGCGCACCCCGGTCAGTAGGGGCCAGGCCTTGAGGCGCTCTAACATGTCGCGTGCCTCGGCCGGGCCCAGGGGTGCGGGGGCAAAGGCCACATCGCCCATGACTTCGACGAAGACGCCGCCGAGTCCGACAATGATGAGCGCCCCGAACCGGGGATCCATGGTGACGCCGAGGATGATCTCGACTCCCGGCGGCGCCATTTCCTGAACCAGAATGCCGTCGATCCTCGCATCGGCGGGGACCTGCTCCATGATCGCCTCGTAGGCCTCGCGCACGGCGGTCTCGGAGTCGACGCCGAGGACAACGCCGCCTGCGTCAGACTTGTGGATGATGTCCGGCGACTGGATTTTGAGGGCCACCGGCTTGCCTGACTGACGGTATAGGGCGGCGGCCACATCGGCGGACTTCACCAGGGCGTGGCTGCTCGTGGTGACGCCAAAAGGCGCAAGCAGCGGGTACGCCTCGTGCTCGGGTAATATGCGCCGGCCGGGCAGGGGCGGCACCT
>JAYGEF010000507.1:0-4610 GCA_046582535.1 Alphaproteobacteria bacterium | reverse complement strand
GCGCACATCGGGCAGCGAGCGCGCCGTAATGGTCGACAGCGCATAGGACAGATAACGTTCGCTCAGGGCCTCGGCGAGACTGACATTGCGGATTTTGCGGGGTTCGACGGGGGCGCTCATGCGCCGTTTATACCACCAGATATAGGGGGTGTGCGAGCAAAACGATCAACAAATCGGTCTCGCGCCGGTGGCGTGGTCTGATTGTGCGGCTCGAAGACATGGCGTTTGAGGAAATGACCGGTCAGGCGCAGGGCGGCCAGGGTTGACGCTCCATCGGTCTCGCCGCTGCCGGTAAGAAAACCCGGCAATGGCAGCAACTTGTCGCGGTACGGCGCGCCGGCCTCGCGGCTCACCGCGCGCCCCGACTTGGGCGAGACATAGACCAGGTCCTCGGTCACCCCGGTCGAGGCGCAGCACGACAAGTCGAGACCAAACCCCAACTCGTCCAGCAATCCAAGCTCCCAACGGGCATAAATCGCCGCCCATTCCGCCTCCCCCGCCAGGCCGTCGAGCAAGGCGATTGTGGCGTCATAGAGCGCCGGATAGGGATGGCGCTCCGGCAACGTCGCCTCGGACACGGCACAGGCCGAAGTCAGCGCCCCAAGCCGCCCTGGATCGTCGAGCAGCCCTGCGGCATAGCTCGTGGACAGCTCACAGGTATAGCTCCCGAGATGCTCCGGCAATCGACCCCGCCAATGGGCGGCGACCAGATTGCCCGGCTGATAAACCCCCCGCCCCTTCGACGCGCTGCCACCGCGCACCAAACCGGCATGACGGCCATGCTCCGCCGTCAACAACTGCACCACGGCCGACGTTTCGCCATGCCGCCGCGCCGCCAAAACAATGCCGTCGTCGGTCCAGTCCATGGGGTGTCAATACCAGCAAACGGATGACGTGATTCGACCCTCGCCCTTCGACAAGTTCAGGGTGAGGCCCTCATGCTGAGCTTGTCGAAGCATTAGGCCTGTTTCGAGGTGTCTGTCTTCATGGGTTCGTCGGTATACCTCGGTCCTAGTTCGGTAGCCCGTGTTCGTCGTAGCCGATAATTTCATCGGCCATACGGTTCGTACGGTTTGGCAATGCGGCACAGCGACGGCTTATGGTCATAATTTGGTCCCGGATGCGTACGGGGCTCTTGGCCCGCTCGCGCGCCAAGCGCTCGCTCAGGGACGCAATCACGGCCTGTGTGATTGTTTCACCGGTTCGCGCCGCGAGCTCTCGGGCAAGTCGATCCACTTCGGGATTCTTGATATTGAGGGCCATGCTAAATCTCCAAGGAGATAACAACGTATCTTTCTTACAATATACGATCACAACGCCCGACGCACCGAGTGCCGCTTTAACTCCCTACTTGGGAAATTCCAGCCCCATGTTGCGGTATTGGCTGGGGTCGTCGGTCCATTTCGGGGCGACTTTTACGTGGATGAAGAGGTGGACCTTTTGGCCGAGGATTTCGGTCAGGTCCTCGCGTGCCATGGTGCCCACGTCCTTGATCTGGCGGCCGCCCTTGCCGAGCACGATGGGCTTGTGGCTGTCGCGCAGCACGTAGACGATCTGGTCGATCTTGACGCTGCCGTCCTTGCGTTCTTCCCAGGCCTCGGTTTCCACGGTCAGGGCGTAGGGCAGCTCCTGGTGGAGGCGCAGGAATAGCTTTTCGCGGGTGACCTCGGCGGCGAGCAGGCGCAAGGGGATGTCGGAGAGTTGGTCTTCGGGATAGAGCCAGGGCCCCGCCGCCATGCGCCCGGCGAGGAAGGTTCGCAGGTCGTCGACGCCGTCGCCCTTGAGGGCCGAGATCATGAAGGTATCGGTGAAGATGCCGGTTTTCTGGAGTTCGTCAGCCAGCGGCAGCAGGCGGTCGCGCCTCACGGTGTCGATCTTGTTGAGCGCCAGGATGGCCGTGCGCTTCTGTTCACCGAGGCCGTCGATGATGCGCTGGCTGTCGCGGTCAATGCCGCGATTGGCGTCGATCAGCACGACCACCATGTCGGCATCGTGGGCGCCACTCCAGGCCGCCGTGACCATGGCCCGCTCGAGCCGGCGCTTGGGCGTGAAGATGCCCGGCGTGTCGAGGAACACGATCTGGGTCTGGCCGGCCATGCAAATGCCGGTAATCCGCGTGCGCGTGGTCTGAACCTTGGGCGTGACGATGGAGACCTTGCCGCCGATCATCAGGTTCAGCAGGGTTGATTTGCCGGCGTTGGGGGCGCCGACCAGGGCGACAAAGCCGCAATGGGTGGTTTGGTCTTCGGTCATTTTCCTACCTTGGCAAGTAATGCGCCGGCGGCGGCCTGCTCGGCGGCGCGCTTGGAGCGCCCGGTGCCGGTGATCGGCGTCTGGCCGTTGACGGTAACCTCGACTTCGAAGACCGGGTCGTGGGCCGGTCCCTGCTCGCCGATGGTGGTATAGCACGGCAACGGCCACCCGGCCCCCTGGGCCCATTCCTGAAGCTCGGTCTTGGCATCCTGGGGCGGCGCTTCCATGGCTGTCATCATGGCGGTCCAGTGGCGGTGAATAAAGTCCTCGGCGACGCCCAGACCCCCATCGAGATAGAGCGCGGCGATCAACGCTTCCATGGCGTCGGCCAGGATAGCCGGATTGGCCCGGCCGCCGATGTCCTCCTCGCCCTTGGACAACTCGATCAGGTCGCCGATGCCGAGTTCCGTGCCGACCCGGGCCAGGGCCTGGCGTTGCACCAGGGCAGCCAGCCGCTTGGCCAGGGCGCCCTCGTCCTCGCCGGGAAAGCCGTCATGGAGCATATGGGCGATAACCAGCCCCAGCACGCGGTCGCCAAGAAACTCGAAGCGCTCATAGCTCCGCCGGCCGGTGCGGGCGCTGGCATGGGTCAGGGCTTCGCGCAATAACTCGGGCCGCCCGAAGTCGTGACCGAGTGCGGTGGCGGCGACATCGAGACGTGATTTGGTTTCGTCGTCCATCAATTGATGGTCTGAAACAGCCGGGAATAGCGGGTGGCAGTGAACCAGAACCAGGGTTCCCAGATTTCGGCGCTGCCGTCGGTGGAGTAGAACAGAATTTCGGCGCGGCCGACCAGGTTCTCCGCCGGAACAAAGCCGACGCCATTGGTCACGCGGCTGTCCAGGGAGTTGTCGCGGTTGTCGCCCATGGCGAAATAGTGGCCCTCGGGCACCACGTAGACTCGCGTGCTGTCGAGGCGGCCCATGGGGTCCATATCAAGGGTTTGATGGCTGACCCCGTTGGGCAGGGTCTCGGTGTATTGGGCGATGCGCTGGGTGTTGCCAAAGTGATCGGTGGTGACGTAATCCTCGATGCGCTCGCGCTTGACCGCCACGCCGTTGATGTGGAGCACGCCGTCGATCATCTGGATTTCATCACCGGGCAGGCCGATAATGCGTTTGATGTAGTCGATGGAATTGTCGCGCGGCAGTTTGAACACGGCGATGTCGCCGCGCGCCGGCGGGTCGAACCAGATGCGCCTCTCCTCGCCGCCGAAACTGCCGACCAGTTTGCTCAGGCCGATCGTTTCGCCGAAGTAGTCGAAGGAGAAGCGGCTGTAGCCGTAGGGGTATTTCGACACGAACAGGTAGTCGCCGACCAGCAGGGTCGGAATCATCGAACCCGAGGGAATGTTGAAGGGCTCATAGGCCGCGGTGCGGATGGTCAAGGCGATGACAAGGGCATAGGCCACTGTCTTGATGGTGTCCCAAAGTCCCGCCAAATGACTAGGTTTGGACATATCGTCGCGCTCAGAATCGTCTGACATCAAGAAAACTTCGTCATGAATTTACGGAAATCCGGGGTTCTCGGCGCGATATCTATCACATTTCGCCGTTAGCGACAGCCGAGATCAATACGATGGCCTGGGCCTGAGGCGGCTCGTCGGTGATGGTCAGGTCGATCTGTGCGATCATGCCTTCGGGGATCAGCTCGGCAAGACGCGCGGCGGCGCCGCCGGTGAGTTGCATGGTGGGCTTTCCCGACGGCAGGTTGACCACCCCCATGTCGCGCCAGAACACGCCTTTGCGGAAGCCCGTGCCGAGCGCCTTGGAGCAGGCTTCCTTGGCGGCGAAGCGGCGGGCATAGCTGGCAATGCGCTGGGCCCGGCGATCGCATTTCTGTTGTTCAAGCTCGGTGAAGATACGATTGGCGAAACGGTCGCCGAAGCGCTCGAAGGTGCGTTCGATGCGCCGTATATCGATGATGTCGTTGCCCAGTCCAATGATCATGGCGTACTAGGCGCTGCGCGCGCCGCTGGCTTCGGCGCGGGCGTTGTCCATGAGCGCCCGCATGCGGCGGATGGCGCTGTCGAGGCCGCCGAAGATCGCCTCGCCGACAAGGAAATGGCCGATGTTGAACTCGACCACGTTGGGGATCGCCGCAACCGCGCCCACGGTGTCGAAGGTCAGGCCGTGACCCACATGGCATTCAAGGCCGAGGCGGCCGGCCAGGGCGGCGGCGCTGGCGATGCGCTCAAACTGTTCGTCGCGTTCCGGGCCCGGCGATGCGTCGCAATAGGCGCCGGCGTGAAGCTCCACCACCGCCGCATTGAGGGACCGGGCCGCCTCGATCTGAAAGTCTTCCGGGTTGATGAACAGCGACACCCGAATACCCCCGTCGGCCAGTTCGGCGATGCG
>JAYGEF010000430.1:0-6677 GCA_046582535.1 Alphaproteobacteria bacterium | reverse complement strand
ACGCACCAGACGCCTGATCACCGGACGCTCGCTGTTCTCGGGCAGGGTCGTCACCTGGCCGACGGCCGTCTCTACGTCAGAGAGCGCAACCTGCATGTCGCTGCCGGGCTCGAATTCGATGAGCAGTGTGGCATGGCCCTCAAGGGAACTCGACCGAACCTGTTTGACCGCGTCGAGAAACCGAACCTCGGGCTCCAGGGCCTGGATCACATTGGAGTCCACATCTTCGGCGCTGGCCCCCGGCCATTCGATGGTCACTCTGATGACATCGATGCCGAAGTTGGGGAAAAACTGAGTGTTGAGACGGCTATAGGCGAACAGACCCAAGGTGATCATCAGGATCATGAGCAGGTTCGCCGCCGTGGGGTGGCGGGCGAAAATATCGATGAGACCGCCGCGCGGGTTCACTTGATATCGACCTGTAGTCCCGGGCCAATTTCCGGCAATCGCGTGGTCACCACCTGCTCGCCGCTGGCCAGAGCGCCACGCACCAGCACATCATCGCCGCTCCGGGCCAGCACCTCGACCTGGCGCGCCTCAAGCGCACCGCTAATAGCCACGTAGACCACGGCGCCGTCGTGAATCGCGCTTTCAGGCAACCGCACCACATCCTCGTAAAGCTGGTCGGCAAGCGCAATCTCGACGAACGCCCCGGGCCGCAAGACATCACCGGCGGCGGCGGCCTCGACCCGGGCATAGAGATCAACACCGCCGCTCTGGGCGTCGATCTCGCCATCGACCCGATCGATCACCGCCGCGAACGAAAACGCCTGGTCACCGATCCGCCACACCACATCGACCGGCTGGCCATGATATCCGTCGCCAGCCAACAGACGGGCGAACTGGGCGCCCGAAACATGAAAACGAACCTCCAGGCGGCCGGCGTCGATCAACCGCGCCACCCGGTCAGCCGTACCAACCCGCTTGCCGATGGCCACGTCGGTCTCCACCAGATAGCCATCGAACGGCGCCACCAGCCGGGTCTCCTCAAGTTTGCGGCGGGCGCGGTCGAGCGCCACCATCCGGCGCTCGATCACGGCGCGCTGCTGGGCCGCCTGGGCGGCCAGCCGGTCGATGGTCTGTTGCCGCTGGATGACCTGCTGGGCGCGAATGCTGAGGGAGAGATGGGCGTCATCGAGAGCCTTGGGCGAGGCCGCCGGCGAATCCGCCAGTTTCTCCCGGCGGGCAAGTTCGCGACGGGCAAGTTCGAGTTGTTCGTTGTCACGGCGCAAAAGCGCGCCGGCGGCGGTGTGGTCCGTGGCGATTTCGTCGAGCTTGGCCCGGGCCTCGGCGACCTGGGCCCTATAGTCCGCCACATCGGACTCATAGTCGAAGGGGTCGATGGCGATGAGCATGTCACCGGCCCGGACCACGCCGCCATCGACAAAATTGGCGCCCACGGCCACCACACGACCCGCCGCCAGGGGCCGCAGTTCAACCTCCCGCCCGGCAATGATGGCGCCGTAAAGCGCCATGGTGGGGCGTACGTCGCCATGCTCCACGGTCACCGCCGCCACGGCATGGGACTTGACTTCCGGCGGCTTGGCCTCGACCTGGGGCCGGGAGTTCCACATCACCACGGATCCCACCACGGCGCCGGCGACAATAATCGGCGGCAACACATACCTGAGAAACTTGCCCATTAAGCCGAGCCTCCATCGCTGTCCCGTTCGACCACGGGAAGCCCAAACATGGCCAGGGCAGCCGGCGTAATTGTACTGATGATAAATTCGACCCGCTCGGGGGTGTATTCATCCCATCCAAGACGAGCGCAGACCACCCGCCGCGCCGCGCCCAACGCCATGCACTGGCCGATCAGAGCGGCGGTCAGCAAACGGGTCTCCGGCGCCTCTGCGGGCTGGCCGCTGGCGGCACCGATCAACCGGGCGACCGCGTTGTGCAGGGGATGAATTCGTTCCTTCAACAGCATGGGAAAGAATTGCGACGGGCTATGAAATTCGCGCAGCATGAGTTGCATCTGCCAACGCATGCGCTCATTACCCAACACAGAGCCTAACAATCCATGAAGAAAGCCGGCCATGATCCGGGCGAGTTCAGCGCGATCCCCCGCCGCCGCCTTGACACCGTCGTCGAGACCGCTGATGGCGGGAACGATGATCGGCTCGGTATCGGCGACCAGTTGGCGCAACACTTCGCGATAAAGCCCCTCCTTGCCGCCGAAGTAATAGCCGATGGCCGACAAATTGGTTTCGCCCGCCTTGGCCAGCGCCCGGGTCGATACCGAGGCATAACCGCGCTCGGCAAACAGCTTGCCGGCGGCGTCAAGCAACCGCGCCCGGCTCGCATCGCCATCGGAACGAGTGCGGGAACGGGCATTGGTCTGGTCATTGGGTGATGTGGTTCGGGCCATCATCGTTAGATAGTTCAAACGTTTGAACTATTCAAGACACGGCGGCGAACTTATTACCCGAACGCCCCCTGAGCCGCGTGCAACACAACTGCGTAGCGCGCCGCTTTGCCGGCGCCGGCGAGGGCCAGGAACAGCCAAAAATTGATCCGCATGAGGCCGGCGGCGAAGGTCAGGGGGTCGCCGACGATGGGCACCCAGGCGAACAGCAATGACCACACGCCCCAGCGACCGAACCAGTGGCTGGCGCGCTCCAGGGCCGGGCCGTCGATGGGAAACCAGCGGCGCTCGCGCCATCGCAGGCAATAGCGCCCCAGCACCCAGTTCACCGCCGCCCCCAGGGTGTTGCCCAGGCTCGCCACCAGCCACAGCCACAGGCCGTCGTTGCCGCCCACGGCGACCAGGGCGGCGAGCACCACCTCGGACGAGAATGGCAGAATGGTGGCGGCGAGAAAGGCGCTGGCGAAGAGCCCGATGTAGCCTTCCATGTAGCGGCGGTGGCCGGTCCGTCAGTCGCGGCTGGCGCTGAGGAAAGTCGTCTGGCCCAGGTGACCGCGCGGCTTGTCATGGTCGGCGACGAAGGCATCCAGGGTGCCGGCGGCGTCAAGCTCACGGACCTTGGCCAGGGCGGCGGCAAGTTCCGCCTCGTCGGCCAGGGCCCAGAACGAATCCCCGTCGCGCCACCATTTTTCCAGCGGCCCACGGCCGTCAAAGAAAGTCTTGCCCTGACCGACGGCGTCGACCGGCACGAAGCGGCCACGAGGCGTCAACCCGACATCTCTAAGCAGCGCCGCGACCGCTTCGAGGGGCGCAAATCCGGCGCCCATAGCGCGCCGCGCGCCCGGCGCCAGGTGATAATACCAATAAGCGTCGCTGATCTGGTCCTGACTGCAGGAGTTAATGGTCAGGGTGCCACCGGGCTTGAGCACCCGGGCAAACTCGGCGAATACCTGGCGGTGCACCGGATAGCCGGCATCGGCGTCGTCGGGCAGGTGATGAAGCACCTGATTGATCATCACCCCGTCGAGACTGCCGTCGGCGAACGGCAACTCGCTGATCGAGCCCTGATGAAAGGAAATTCGCCCGGCAGCCGCCTCGGCCTCAAGCTTGGCTCGAGACTGGCCCAGCATGCCCTCACTCATATCCAGCGCCTCGATGCGACCCACATGACCAACGATAGCCTTCGAGTAGTTACCGGTGCCACAGCCGGCGTCGAGCACCGTAAGCTCGGCCAAGGGCCGGCCCTGCCGGGTAAGACAACCGAGGATGATTTCGGTCCCCACGGGGATGCGGGTCTGATCGTAGTTTTGGCTGGTGACGTCGTAGGTTTCGTAGCTGCTCACGGCCCAGGCTCCGGTTCCGATTGAGGAAGCCGGACCATGCCGCCAAACGGCCCCGCTGACAAGACCGGATGATGCTGCTAGACATGGCGGCAACAGAAATTTATGCAATCCGGGACAGGCTATGGCAGGGGCTGAATTCACGGCGCTTGAGATGATCGACCGGCTGGTCGCCTTCGACACCACCAGCCGCAATTCGAACCTCGAACTCATCGACTTCGTCGCCGATTATCTTGCCGGTCACGGCATCGACTCAACCCGATTTTTCGACGATGACGGGGGCAAGGCCAATCTGTTCGCCAGCCTGGGTCCGGCCGAGCCCGGTGGCGTCGTGCTCTCGGGCCACACCGACGTGGTGCCGGTGGATGGCCAGGCCTGGGACACCGACCCGTTCACGGTGGTCCGCAATAACGGCAAGCTCTATGGCCGCGGCACCTCGGACATGAAGAGCTTTATTGCCATTGCCCTGGCCCTGGTGCCGGAATTCAAGGCCCACGGCCTCGCCGTACCGCTGCATCTGGCGTTGAGCTATGACGAGGAGATCGGTTGCCTCGGCGTTGACCGCATGATCGAGGGCATCGCGGCCGCCGGAATCGAGCCGCAAATCGTCATCGTCGGCGAGCCCACGGGTATGCGCGTGGCCAACGCCCACAAGGGCATCTATTCGTTCCGCACCCTGGTCACCGGCCACGAGGCCCATTCCAGCGCCACCAATATCGGCGTCAACGCGGTCATGACAGCGGCCAGGCTGGTCGCCTTCCTTGGCGACCTGGCCGAGGAAATGAAGGGCCGCGCCAAACCGGAAAGCGGTTTCGAGCCGCCCTACACATCGGTTCATGTGGGCACCATTGACGGCGGCACGGCGCTCAACATTATCCCCCGCGAGTGCCGTTTCCAGTGGGAATTTCGCCTGTTTCCCGGCGCCGATGAAGACGAAATATTAAACCGTTTCATTGAGTACTCTGAAAATCTTGAACCTGCCATGAAGGCCGTTGCCGAGCATACGGGCATCCACACCATACCGCGCTCGCGCGTGCCGGGTCTGGAGCCCGAGGTGGCGTCGCTGGCCGAACAGCTGGTCATGACCCTGACCGGCGACAATCGGGCCCTGAAGGTCTCCTACGGCACCGAGGCCGGAAAGTTTCAACGGGCCGGCGCCTCGACGGTGATTTGTGGTCCCGGCCACATCGTCCAGGCCCACAAGCCCAACGAGTTTATCGACGTCGCCCAAGTCGAGGACTGCGAAGCGTTCATGCGACGCCTCATGGACCGCCTGCGCCAGCCCCTGTAGGCTTTCGCTCTCCGCGCGACGCACAGGAAGGAAAACACCATGCTGATCGAGCACCAGGGACGCGAACTGCAGGTCCACGAGACGGCCTATATCGCACCGACCGCCGTGGTTTGCGGCAACGTTTCCATCGGCGCCCAGTGCCGCATCATGTTCGGCGCCGCCATCGTCGCCGAGGGCGGCAAGGTGACCCTGGGCGATCATTGCATCGTCATGGAGAACGCGGTGATCCGAAGCTCGTCCCGTCACACAGTGAAGATCGGCAACCACGTGCTCATCGGGCCGCGCGCCTACCTCACCGGCTGTACCGTGTAGGACGACGTCTTCCTGGCTACCGGATCGACCATCTTCAACGGCGCCCGCATCGGCACCCGCGCCGAAGTGCTGATCAACGGCACGGTGCATCTCAAGTCCAACGTACCGCCCGACGCCACCGTGCCGATCGTCTGGATTGCGGTGGGCGATCCGGCGGAAATGCATCCGCCCAGCGAGCACGACGAAATCTGGAAGGTCCAGGACCCGCTAGACTTCCCGGGCACGGTGTTCGGCCTGGCCCGTCCCGCCCCCGGCGAAACCAACATGCCCGAGCTCACCCGGCGCTACGCCCGCGCCCTGACCAAACACAAGAACGACCGAATTCTCTACGGCGAATAGGAGGGCGTTCCATGACCTTCGAGATAAAGGGTCTCGATCATGTGGTGCTGCGGGTCGCCGATATCGACCGCGCCATGGATTTCTATTGCGGCGTGCTTGGCTGCACCGTGGAGCGAAGGCTCGAGGACATCGGGCTCTATCAGCTCCGCGCCGGCGCCGCGATCATCAACCTGGTGCCGCTCGAATCCGAACTGGGTCGCCTCGGCGGTGCCGGCGCAGGCGCCGAGGGTCGCAACATGGACCATTTCGCCATACGGATCGAACCGTTCGACGAGGCGCCCTTGCGGGCTCACCTGGAAGCATACGGCATCAGCGCCGGCGAAGTTAAATCACGCTATGGCGCCGAGGGCGACGGACCGTCGTTTTATATCGAGGACCCGGACGGCAACACGGTCGAACTCAAAGGACCACCCTCACCTTAGTGGCACCGTCACGAAATTTTGTGATACGGTCCCACCAACATGGGAACGATCGCGCCTGGCATGTTCGGGCGCCGCGAAGAAAGGCACTTTCATCATGTCGCGCTTACGCCACCCTATAACGGGGCCCTTTGCCTGGACCGGAGACGAACTCACCACCAACAAACGGTGGATCCAGGAACTTTCCACCGACGAGGTCCAACGGATCGATACGGCGATTACGGCCTATGAAAGTTCCGGGCGGCAATGGCATGAGGCTGATCGCAAAACGCTTCCCCTGGCGGGCTTCGGCGAGCTGTTCGATGACGTGGCGGAGGAATTGGAGAACGGCCTCGGCCTGTTCCGCCTGAGAGGCATCCCCATCGAAGGCCGCCACCAGAATTCACTCAAGGCGTTTTACCTCTCGTTCGGTGATCATATGGGCACCCTGGTTCCCCAGAGCCTGGAAGGTCAGCGGATCACCGCTATCGAGGACGAAGGCGCCAAGTCCAACACGTACGGCATTATCGATGATCAGGAGACCGAGGGCGGTTTCCGTTCATCCCGCGCCCGCGCCTTTTCGAGCGCCGGCCTGCGCTTCCATACGGACCGCTGCGACGTGGTCAGCC